>DASRWP010000061.1:0-4551 GCA_035654535.1 Brevundimonas sp. | reverse complement strand
ATCAATTCGCCGAGGCGCACCGGCAAGGTGGGGTCACGCTCGGACGGCTTCAGGACGAAGGTGTTGCCGACCGCGATGGCGACGCCGAACATCCACATCGGGATCATCCCGGGGAAGTTGAACGGGGTGATGCCTGCGCAGACGCCCAGTGGCTGGCGCATCGAATAGACGTCGATGCCCGGACCGGCGCCCTCGGTATATTCGCCCTTCAGGACGTGGGGGATGCCGCAGGCGAACTCGATGACCTCGAGCCCGCGCTGGATGTCGCCCTTCGAGTCGGCGATGACCTTGCCGTGCTCGGCCGAGAGCAGTTCGGCCAGCTCGTCCATGTTCGTTTCGACCAGCCGCTTGAACTCGAACATCACCCGCGCGCGGCGCTGGGGATTCGTCGAGGACCAGCCTTCGAAGGCGTTCTGGGCGGCCTGGACGGCGCGGTCCATTTCGGACGCGGAGGCGAGCTGGACCCGCGCCTGCACCTCGCCGGTGTTCGGATTGAACACGTCGGAAAAGCGGCCCGAGGCGCCGGTGAACGCCGCGCCGTCGATGAAGTGGTTGATCTCACGCATGGGGAATGGCCGTCCTGGTCAAGAAACTCATCGTCCGATGGGCAGCGGTTTAGCGGCTGGCCAGCGCATACGCCAGCGGCGCTAGACCGCGGCGTCGAACAGGGCGTCGCGGGCGATGCCGGCCTGCAGCATCGGAAAGAAGTGTGTGCCTGCCGGGACGGTCTCGACCGTGACGTGGGGCAGGCCCCGGGGCCGCTCCGGGACATGGCAGGTCGAGCCGGCGCCGCCCTTGAGGATGCGGACCGGGCGGTCCAGCGCCCTGAGCGCGCGCCATGGATCGTGGCTCTGGGCTGCGTAGTTGGATGCTTCCCACGCCGGATCGCAGGCGAGGACGAAGCCTTCAGGCGTCTCGATAAGCCCGTCGGTCAGGTAGTCGGCCAGCATGACCTCGGGCCAGCCCCTGAAGGCCCCTCGGCCGGCATAGGCCTTCAGCGCCTGTTCGCGGCTGTCGAACACGCTGCGGCGGCGCAGGGCGCTGCGCACCAGCGGGATGCGCGAGGCGAGCCGGTCGAGCAGCGGCAGCCTGAAAGCGGCGACGGCCAGCCGGCTCCAGATCACCGGATCGAACAGCACCAGACCGGCCACCCTGTCAGGACGCTGCGCGGCCGCGAGGAGGGCCGAGGTGGCGCCCATCGAATGGCCGGCGAACACGACCGGCGGTCCGTCGAGCGCATCCAGCAGGGAGATCAGGTCGTCGCGGTGATCGTCCCAGCCGCGACGCCCGCGCGGATCGGCGGGCAGGCTTGTCGCTCCGTGACCACGCAGGTCCGGCGCCCAGACCCGCATGCTGCCGGACAGCGGGGTCAGGAGGCTGCGGTAGGTCAGGGCGTTGAAGCCGTTGGCGTGGACGAAGACGAGGTCCACCGGCCGCGCGGCGTCGCCGAAATCCAGCACGCTCAGCTCGCCCGCGCCCCAACGGTTGGACACCGGCAGGCGGAATCGGCGAGGCGGGGAGAGCCGGGTCGCATCCATCAGCGGCAGATAGGCGGTTCGCCGGAGCCGCGCCAGTTCACCCGACGGAAGCTCAGGCGCAGGCGGGGCAGCGTCCGTGAGCCTCGATCGTCGTCCGGGTGATGACGTAGCCGGCCTCTCGCGCGGCGCGGCCCAGATCGTCCGTGACCGGAGCCGACACCTCGCGCGTGGCGCCGCAGCAGTCGCAGATCAGGAAGGCGGCGGCGTGATCGTCCGAGCCCGAGGTGCAGGCGACATAGGCGCTGATTGAGGCGATGCGATGGGCCAGGCCCTTGCGCTCGAGGAACTCGAGGGCGCGGTAGACGGTCGGGGGCTTGGCCGGCTGCCCGTCGTCGCCGAACCGCGCGATCAGGTCGTAGGCCTTGACCGGCTCGCCCGCGGCCAGCAGCAGCTCAAGCACCCGCAGGCGCGCAGCGGTCATGCGCTCGCCCGCCGCGGTCAGCCTGACGTCGGCGTCCTGCATGGCGCGGGCCACCTCGGCCGAGCCGGGCGGCCCGTCTGCGTGATGGTGATGGCAGGACTCGCTCATGAGGCAGAGCTAGGGCCTCGGCGCCGTGGCCGCAACCGCGCCGCTTGACGATGTGTGATGTTATCTCATAACACAAATGCATGCCTTGCACCTTCGTCTCCCGCGCCGCTCTGCTGACTGCGGTGGGTTTCACATCCTTCGCCGGGGCCGCGGCGGCGCAGACGGCTCCGGCCGGTCAGGCGCCCGCGGCCACGCTTGGGGACGTCATCGTCACGGGCGCGCCGTTCGGCGTCACCGACCGGGCCAGTCTGCTGGCTGTGGACGTGCTGGACGAGGAGGATCTGGCCGTCGCGCCCGCGGTCACGCTCGGCGATCTGGTCAGCGGCCTGCCCGGCGTGCGCAGCACGAGTTTCGCTCCCGGCGCCAGCCGCCCGGTGATCCGCGGCCTCGCCGGCCCGCGCGTGCAGGTGCTGACCAACGGCCTCGGCATGATCGACGCCAGTTCGGTGTCGCCCGACCACCAGGTCGCCGTCGATCCCGCCGAGGCGCGCCGCATCGAGATCGTTCGCGGGCCCTCGACCCTGGTGTTCGGCGGTTCCGCCATCGGGGGGGTCGTCAACATCATCGACGACCGGATTCCGGAGGAACGGCCGGAGGGGGTGGACGGCCACGTCTCGGCCCAGCACTCCACAGTGGACGACGGGACCAGCTTCGGCGCCCGGCTGAAGGTCGATGCGGGGCCGCTGGTCCTGACACTGGACGGCTTCACGCGAGACGCGTCCGACTACGAGGTTCCGGTCTTCCCCGAGTCCCGCCGCCTGCTGGAGGCGGAGGGCGAGACGCCGGGCGACGAGCGGACGGTTGCGAACACCTTCGTCCGGCTGGACCAGTACGGCGCCGGCGTCAGCTGGGTCGGCGCGCGCGGCTATCTCGGCGCCTCGGTCAAACAGGTGGACACCACCTATGGCGTGCCCGGCCACGGCCACGAAGAGGACGGTGGCGGCGAGGCGGAAGAGTCCGTCTCCATCGGCCTGGAGCAAACCCGTTACGACGTCCGGGGCGAATTGCGCTTCGATGCGGGACCGTTCAGCTCGGCGCGAGTGGCGGCCGGCTATGCGGACTACCAGCACACCGAGTTCGAGGGCGACGAGATCGGGACGCAGTTCTTCTCGGACGGCTATGAAGGCCGGATCGAGCTTATCCAGCGCGAGCGGAACGGCTGGCAGGGCGTCGTGGGGGTGCAGGCGCTGGACCGCACGTTCGACGCCGTCGGGGACGAGGCCTATGTGCCGCGCACCGCAATCGCGGAGCAGGGCTTCTACACCGTGCAGCGCTTCGACCGCGGCGCGATCGGCTTCGAAGGCGGCCTGCGGATCGACAATCGGGAGCTCGAAAGCGCCGCCGCGAGCCGCCAGTTCGGCAATATCTCGGCGTCGGCGGGGCTGTTCGCCCGCCCGACGAAGGAGCTGTTCGTCGGACTGAGCGTCGCCCGCAATGAACGCGCGCCGAGCGAGGTCGAGCTGTTCGCCGAGGGCGCGCACGTGGCGACTGGCGCGTTCGAGGTCGGCGATGTCGATCTCGACAGCGAGGTCGCGACCTCGATCGAGGCCACGGCCCACTTCGCCAGAGGGCCGCTGGAGATCGATCTGCACGCCTATTACGCAAGCTACGACGGCTTCATCGACCTGCGGCCGACCGGGCTGGACGACGCCGATTCGGAGCTGCCGATCTTCCGCTACGTCCAGACCGGCGCGAACTTCCGCGGCTTCGAACTGGAGGGCCGATACGACCTGTGGACCTCGGGCGATCGCACCCTGGCGCTCAAGGGCGCCGCGGACTGGGTGCGGGCCGAAACCGATCTCGGCCCTGCCGCGCGAATTCCGCCGTGGTCGGCCACCGTCGGTCTGGACTACAGCTCGCGCCGGTTCGACGCGGGGCTGGACGTGCGTCGCGTCGGCGAGCAGGACCGGACCGCGGCGTTCGAACTGCCGACCGACGGCTACACCCTGGTGAACCTGCGGGGCGCCATCCGGCCCTTCGCGGACCGCAATGTCACGATTTTCGCGGAGGCTCGCAACCTGACCGATGAGGAGGCGCGCGAGCACGTCAGCTTCCTCAAGGACATCGCGCCGATGCCGGGACGAAATCTGAGGGTGGGCGTGACCTACCGCTTCTAGGCGACCGTCGGCGCGCGGGTTTGCGGCCCCGCGGGGAACAGGCTAGAAGCGCCGCCTTCCTTTCTTTCAGAGCCCAGCGCGTCCATGACCGACACCACCGCCGCCTCGCCCCTCTCCGGCAACGTCCTGCTCTATTCGAAGCCCGAGCCGCTGTCGGTCGATCTGCACGGGGCGCTCGGCGCGGACCCCGTCGAAAAGCCGTACGCCTTCGTCGCCCAGACCAATCTGGTGCCGCTGATGGTCACCGAGTTCGCGCCGGCGGCCCTGACCTATCCGGTGATCTTCATCGGCGACAACAAGCAGCCAGTCGCGGTGATGGCCCTGCGCGGCGGTGAAAACCTGTTCGTCAGCGACGACGGCGAGTTCC
>DASRWP010000060.1:0-5894 GCA_035654535.1 Brevundimonas sp. | reverse complement strand
CGTGTGATCGCCGAGAACATCGCCAACGCCCAGTCGACGGCGCAGGTCGCGGGAGGCCAGCCCTATCGGCGCCAGATACCCGTCTTTCAGGCGCGCGAGATCGACGGGGCCACCGGCGTGACGCTGGCCGAGGTGCGGCCGGACATGGGCGACTTCCGCAGCGAGTACGACCCGTCTCACCCGGCCGCCAACGCCGAAGGCTATGTGCTGCGCCCGAACGTCGACACCCTCGTCGAGGCCATGGACATGCGCGAGGCCCAGCGGGCCTATGAGGCAAACCTGAACGTCATCGAGACCGCGCGCGCCATGGACATGCGCACCCTCGACCTGCTGAAAAAATAGGACTGAGCCATGAACCCCTTGATGGCGGCCAAGGCCTATGCGGCGATCCAGGGCGGGCCCTCGCCCGCCGCTCCGACGGCGGAAACCGGTCAGGCGGGGTTCGCCGAGATGCTGACCAGCGTCATGGGCGACATGACCCAGACGACGCGCGCCGCGGAAACCCAGATGACCTCGGCGGTGCAGGGGCAGGGCAGCCTGATCGACGTGGTCACCGCCGTGTCCTCGGCCGAGGCGTCTCTGGAGACCGTGATGGCCGTGCGCGATCAGGTCATTCAGGCGTATCAGGAAATCATGCGGATGCCGATCTGACGGCGGGGTCGGGGCGTCTCAGCCCTCCAGCGAGACCACCGGCTGAAGCCCTGCGGACGGACGCCGCTGGTCCCGCTTCAGCCAACCCCTGATGCGGGTCTGGATCGGCGTGTCGATGATCACGTGGAAGGCCCAGGCGAAGATGAAGGCCGCGACGACTCCGGCCGCCCAGAGCGCCCACTGCACCGCCGACGGCAGGGCGAACTTCGCGATGGCGACGTTGGCGACGCCGAACCACGCGATCCGGACGACCTCGTTGGTGATGAACATCGAGAACGAGACCTGCGCCGCCTTCTCCACCCATTTCGACGGACGCGGCGTCGGCGTGGCGCCCGCTGCGAGGATGATGGTCGAGATGCAGACCAGCGAGATCAGGGCGTGCTTGTCGAAATACTGGACGAAGGCCAGCGCCAGGGCGGCGGTGATGCCGGCCCACGCCGCCAGACGCGGCGCGATCCAGACCTTCTGCGCGAACCACGCCAGCGCCATGCCGAGGACGAAGAGCGGCAGGGCGCGGAAGAAGCCGAAGCCCATGGGCATCTGGTAGACGGGATAGCCGAGCAGGCTCCAGGTCAGCTGGTTGGCCAGCAGATAGAGGCCGACGCCGAGCGCAAGCACGCTCCACGGCCCAAGCCGCACCAGCCCTTTCAGCATCCACGGGAAGGCGAGGTAGCAGCCGATCAGGGCCGAGATCGACCAGCTGGGCGCATTCCAGCCATAGCCGCCGGGCACGCCGAAAGCCTGCACCAGACCCAGCTGGGCCGGAAGCTGATCCGAGGCGAACCACTCCGGCGCCCTGGGCCCGACGCCGATGGCCGTGCCGCCGACGACGAGCAGGACGAGGCTCAGCCCCATGATGATGTGGGCGGGCCAGACCCGCAGGAACCGCTTGGCGAAGAAGTCGCCGGCGGACATCCGGCCCGCGGCGACGGACGCGCCATAGACCCTCATCAGAACGTAGCCGCTGTCGATCAGGAAGAAGTTGGTGAGCAGGAAGCCGCCCCGCTCGAACACCGGGTGGACCCCCTCCGCCAGCGGGATCGGCGCCGACATCTGGAAGTGATGCAGGATGATCAGCCCGGCCACGATGAAACGCAGCGCGTCCAGCCACCCGCCCCGAACGATGGGGATTGTCTCATTCCGGGTCGAAATCGCGGTCCACGCCATGGGAAAGGCCTCCTTCGAGCCGATTTCCGCAAGGACCGGGCCGCTGGGGGCCCTCAGGCTGCGGGGGGCGGGATCGCGGCGGGAGCTGTGGGCGAGCGCATGCCCGTGCTGCCTGCCTCAGGCCGGACCCAGTCGGTGACGACATGGCCCTCCTCCGCCAGACACAGGGTCATGGCGTCCTTGATCTCGGCCTCCTTGCGCGCGCGCTGGACGCGCGACAGGCCGTAGAAGGCGAACGGCGCGGCGAGGGCGAAGCCGACCAGCAACCCTGCGCCGGCAGCGGCTCCCGCCAACATTCCGGCGCCCGATGCAGCCGAGCCGGCCGTGACGACGCCGACGGCGCCTGCGACGGCGACACCCCCCGCGGCCGAGCCGCCTCGGCCTGACCGGAAGCTGGAGCGGCGACCCGCGGCCACTTCGTTGGAACACTGAACAAAGGCGGCTTCATACGCCGCCAGATCCGCGGGCGCCGCCGCGATCCGGGGCTCGAACGCCCGCGGCGTCGAAGCGCAGCCCTGAAGACAGAGGGCCATGGCCACTCCGACGCACGTCACCGTTTTCATGATCAACCCCTCACGCCCCGGAGTCAGGGTTACACCATCGACCGGCGATAGGCGAGCGATCCTAGCCGCGTACGAGCCGGAGGAATTCCTCGCGCGTGCGGGCGTCGTCGCGCACCACGCCGAGCAGAGCGCTGGTGGTCAGGCTGGCGCCGGGCACGTCGACGCCGCGCAGGGTCATGCAGCTGTGCTCCGCCTCGATCACCACGCCCACGCCCTGCGGCCGCAGCACCTCGTCGATGGCGGTGGCTATCTGGGATGTAAGCTTCTCCTGGATCTGCAGGCGTTTGGCGTAACCGCGCACCACCCGCGCCAGCTTGGAGATGCCGACGACGCGGTCGGTCGGCAGATAGCCGACGTGGGCCACGCCGACGACCGGCAGCATGTGGTGTTCGCAGAAGCTGACGAAGCGGATGTCCTTGAGCACCACCAGCTGATTGTAGCCGCCGACCTCCTCGAAGGTGCGCTCAAGATACTGGCGCGGCTCGACCTCGTAGCCGGAGAACAGCTCGCGATAGCTCCGCGCCACCCGCGCCGGGGTGTCCAGCAGGCCCTCGCGCGCGGGGTCGTCCCCGGCCCATTCGATCAGGGTGCGGACGGCTGTTTCGGCTTCGGTCTGCGAGATGCGGGGTTGGGTCATGGAGCTCGTATACCTCTCCCTCCCCCTCCGGGGGAGGGTCCTTGCCGCGCAGCGGCAAGGGGGCGGGGAGGGCTCGGCGACGAGGGCGCAGCCGTGGCCCGCCGAAGCACCCCCCACCCGGCTTCGCCTGCGGCTCAGTCACCCTCCCCCGGAGGGGAGGGAGAGGTGACGAGCGTTAGCCCGCCGTTAACCACGCTCCCGGCATTTTCTGCCCGGTATCCCGGGAGTGCGATTTCGATGAACGGCGCGGAAGTTCTGGACGTGGGCCGCGACGCCCTGTGGCTGACGATCCAGCTGTGCCTGCCCGTGCTGCTCGTCGGGCTGGTGGTGGGCGTGGTCATCGGTCTGGTGCAGGCCCTGACCCAGATTCAGGAGCAGACCCTGATCTATGCGCCCAAGATCATCGCGATCTTCGTGTCCCTGCTGCTGTTCCTGCCGCTGATGGGGGCGCTGCTGGGCGGATTCATGCGCGAGATCGCCGCCCGCATCGCCGGGATGTAGGTGGAGCCCTACGCCACAGCGGATCAGGTCTGGCAGGGGGCGCTGATTTTCGCGCGGATCGGCGCGGTGCTGATGATGCTGCCCGGCATTGGCGAGAGCTATGTGCCCCCGCGTATCCGGCTGTCGCTCGCACTCGTGGTGTCGCTGGCGCTGTGGCCGGTCATTTCCGGCGTTCTGCCGGCGCTTCCGGCGAGTGTCGGCGGCATGGCCGGGTGGATCATCCGCGAGGTCGTCGTCGGCCTGATGATCGGGGCCCTGTTGCGGGCCTTCATGACGGCGCTGGCGACGGCGGGCGAGATCGTGGCGCTACAGACGACCCTGGCCTTCGCCCAGACCGCCAACCCGATGCAGGCCCAGCCCGGCACCACGATCGCGGCCTTTCTGATGCTTTTGGGCACGACCCTGATCTTCGCCACCAACACCCATCACCTGTTCATCGCGGGACTGGTGGGCTCGTACGAGCTGATCGCCCCCGCCGGCCCGCTGGTCACGGGAGACTTCGCCACCCTCGCGGTCCGCACCGTGGGCGACGCCTTCATGCTGGGGGTCCAGTTGTCCGCCCCGCTGCTGGTCTTCGCCCTGATCTTCAACCTGGCCTCGGGACTGGTCGGCCGGGTCATGCCCCAGTTCCAGGTCTTCTTCGCCGCCGCCCCCTTGAGCATCATCCTCGGCCTGTCGGTCTTCGCCCTCAGCCTCGGCGTCGTCGGCACGGTCTTCATCGACCGCTACCGCGCCCTGGCCCGGATCTTCGCGGGAGACGCCGGTGGCTGAGCCCGCAGATCCCGAGTCGAAGACAGAAGAGGCGACACCCCGAAAACTCGAGGACGCGCGCAAGAAGGGCGACGTCGCCAAGTCGCCGGACGTCGCCGCCGCCCTTTCGCTGGCCTGCGCCGCCGCAGTGATCCTTATGTCGGGCGGCTGGTTCGCAACGCGGATGGCCGAGACGCTCTTGCCTTTTATCGCCACGCCCCACGCCATGACGGGCGGGCTGGACGCGGGCGGCGGCGTGGAGATCGGAGCCATGGCGGTATGGGCCATCGTGCCCTTCATGGGCGCGGTGATGCTCGCCACCATACTCGGCGGTGTCGGGGGCAATCTGGCTCAGTCGGGCCTCATCTTTACCGGTGAGAAGCTCAAACCGGACTGGTCGAAGGTAAACCCGCTAAAGGGCTTTCAGCGCATCTTCGGCCCGGACGGACTGGTTCAGTTCGTCAAGACCTTCATCAAGCTTGTGGCCGTCGGGGTGATCTGCTGGCTCGTGCTGAAGCCGCACATCCGCGAACTGGAGAATATGGCGGCCATGCCCCCGGCGATGATCCTGCCAGTGGCGCGGGATCTGGCGGTGGGCCTGATGACCGCGGCGGTGGTCTTCCTCGGCTTCACCGCAGCGGCCGACTTCATCTGGCAGAAATACCGCTTCGCCGAGCGGATGAAGATGACCAAGGAAGAGATCAAGGAAGACTACAAACAGTCCGAGGGCGATCCACACGTCAAGGCCAAGCTGAAGCAGATCCGGGCCCAGCGCAGCCGCCAGCGGATGATGCAGAACGTGCCCAAGGCCACGGTCATCGTCACCAACCCGACTCACTATTCCATCGCCCTCCGCTATGAACCGGGCGAGGGCGATCCGGCGCCGATCTGCGTCGCCAAGGGCGTCGACGCCTTGGCGCTGCGCATCCGCGAGGTTGCGCGCGAGCACGACGTGCCGATCATCGAGAACGTGCCGCTGGCCCGGGCGCTCTACGCCGCGGTGGATGTGGACGAAACCATCCCCCGCGAACATTTCGAGGCGGCGGCCAAGATCATCGGCTTCGTGATGCAGAAGCGGAAGCGGCGGTGATTCAAGCGCCGGCTGGTCCGGCGGGAGAAACGACAGTAGCCCGCCGCTCTTTCGAATGAGCGGTGCGGACCGGCTCGGCCTCCTTCAGCCTTTGTTTTCCCTGCTCTGCAATAACGGGGTCATGACGACCAGTACGCATATTTCCGAGCGCCTCCGCAGGGTGGTGGTGGCCGTCAAGGCGTGCGCCGAGACAGAAACGGTAGGGCAGACAGTGCTCCGCCTGCTCAAGGCGCGGCCCGAGCTCGGAGGCTGGGACTGGGTGCTCGATATTCGCAACCCGCACGAGAAGGCGTCGCTGGAAGAGCTCGAGGAGATCGCCTCGGCCTTCAACGAACGGACAAGCACGATGGCCTACACGGTGTTCGTCAGCAGCGATCCCGGCACCTACGATCGCTGCGCCCTGCTGGGTGCTCGCTTCCAGCGCCGCTGCCATCTGGTGGCGAGGGACATGGCCGAGGTCGAGCGGCTGCTGCCGCAGGCTATGTCGTTCATCTGACGCTCGAGTCTGTCCGCATCATCAGTCTTAACGGCCCAT
>DASRWP010000059.1:0-1531 GCA_035654535.1 Brevundimonas sp. | reverse complement strand
TGCTGGAGCGGGCCGGGTTCGACACGGGCTTCGACCTCGACGCCCTGATCGGAACCGCCCGCTGGATCGGCGAAAAGATCGGCCGGCCGGCGCCGAGCGCCCTCAGCCGCGCGGGGGGCTGGCCGAAGGGCTGAGGCCGCTTTTCAGCAACTGCTCACTGTTTGCTCATGCCCTTCACGGGCGTTCGCCGCATCGTCCCGTCATCGAAAGCGGCGGGAGAGACGCGATGAACGTGACCAACAATGATCTGAACGAACTCTGGAAAATCCTGCGAATGCTCGGCTGGAGCGCGGTGGCGCTGATCATGCTGGCGCCTGCGGTCGCCATGCAGTTTACCCCCGAGGTTAACTGGACAGCCAGCGACTTCGCCTTCGCCGGCGTGCTGCTGATCGGCGGGGCCGCCCTGATCGAGCTCGTGGCGTGGCGGTTGACGAATCCGGTCGTTCGGATCGGCTTCTCGCTTTTCGTGATCGCTATCGTCGTCCTGATCTGGGGCGCGGCGGTCGCCGGCGGCTGACCGGTACCATGCAACAATCATCGATGAACGGAGAGAGCGGAATGGCGAGCACCAACAGTGAGGCGCGGCTGACGCGGGTGTTGAGGGCGGTGGTGTGGGGCGGCGCGGTGTCCGCCTGGCTTGTGCCGGTGGTGGCGAAGCTCGCGATCAACATTCCGTGGACGACGTTCGACTTCGTCGCCTGGGGCGTGATGCTGCTGGTCGCCGCCGGCGTGTGCGAGATCGCCCTCAGGCTGTCCGGCCGGCTGGCCTACCGGGCGGGGGTGATCGTGGCGGTCGGGACCAGTTTCCTGATCGTCTGGTCAAACCTCGCGGTCGGCATCATCGGCGACGAGAACAATCCGCTGAACCAGATCTTCTTCATCGTCATCGCCATAGCCATCGTCGGCGCGGTTGTGGCCCGGTTCCGGGCGAAGGGAATGGCGCTGGCCATGGCCGTCACCGCTGCCGCTCAGTTCGGCACAGGCTTCATCGCCCTCGCCGACGAGAAGATCGTGTTCGGCATCGTCACGGTGTTCGCCCTGGGATGGGTGCTGGCGGCCGGGCTGTTCCGGGAGGCGGCGCGGGCGGAGGCGGCCTAGAGGTTCAGCAACGCCGGGTCGCCGCCCTGGGCGGAGATGTTGTTGCTGATGGCTTTCTCGGCTGCGTAGCGGATCAGGCTGTACGGACCGCCTGCTTTCGGGCCGGTGCCGGACAGGCCTTCGCCGCCGAAAGGCTGGACCCCGACCACCGCGCCGATGATCGAGCGGTTGATGTAGACGTTGCCGGCCGGGACCAGCCGGGCGACCTCGTCGGCGAAGGCCTCGATTCGGCTATGCACGCCGAGGGTCAGGCCGTAGCCGCGCTGGGCCAGTTTCGCGGCCGTCTGCTTCAGCTCGGACGGGTGGTAGCGGCAGACGTGCAGGATGGGCCCGAAGACCTCGCGCTCCAGATAGTCGGGCGTCGGCACTTCGGCGATGGTCGGGGCGAAGAGGTGGCCCTTGTCGGCGCCGGCGGGGAGTTCGGCGCGGGCGA
>DASRWP010000058.1:0-1521 GCA_035654535.1 Brevundimonas sp. | reverse complement strand
CCAGCCGACGCCGCCGGGCTGCCCTTGAACTGGAATCTCATCCGGGCGGTGAAGCCGCTCACGGGGCAGGCGTCGCTCTCCCGACGGTTGGGAACGCAATCAGCGGCGAACAGCGGCTCGACTGAGACGGCGTCGGTCCGGATCGCGCCCCGCGTAAGACCCTCCATATCGGTCAGTCCGTCGGTTATCCGCGCTTGCGTCGCCGTCAGCGCGCGCAGCGCCTCGACGCTGTCCCGGCCTTCACCGCGTATCTCGCCGCCGATGAAGAAGGCGTCGGGCGCCTTCTGGGCCACGCCGCGTCCCTGCACCACGATGACGGGCCGGGCCGTATCGGGTGTCTCCTTCGCCGAGACGATCGAGGCCGAGGCGAGAACCGCCGTGAACAGGGTGGCCGTCAGAGGCTTCATGCCGTCACTCCCGAGACTGAACGTCGAGGGGAGGGCGCCCGAGGCGAGCGGTCAAGCGGCGCGTTTGATCTCGTTGCGGTCGTCGAGCAGCACCACGGTGGGCGACCACTGACGCGCCTCTTCCTGCGGAAGCTGGCCGTAGGTGACAATTATGACCTTGTCGTTCTTCTGCACCAGACGCGCCGCGGCGCCGTTGACGCCGATCACATGCGAGCCTCGGGGCGCCTCGATGGCATAGGTTGTGAACCGTGCGCCGGTGGTGATGTTCAGCACGTCCACCTGCTCGTGCGGGAAGATGCCCGCAGCGTCCAGAAGGTCGGAGTCGATCGCGATCGAGCCCTCGTAGTCGAGGTCGGCCTGGGTCACCGTGGCCCGGTGCAGCTTGGCCTTCATCAGGGTGACCAGCATGGGAGTGCGGTCCGGATGTGACGCGGGGCGATAGGCCCCCGCTCGCAGACTGCTCATATAGTCGCTCGACACACCGCCATCAATCATTCTCGTTGCGGCGCAACATGGATGCTGCGGCGCATTCGCCGGTTACGCGACCTTCATTTGACCGGGCTGACGTCGCCTCTATGGTCTGCGAGGGCCATGCACCGGCCCCGCCGGACGCCGCCCCTCCCCCATGAAGCAATTCTTTCTGACCGTTCTCGGCGTCTTCGCCGGACTGTTCCTGTTCCTGATCGTGGTGCCGTTCGTGTTCATCGTCGTGGCCATCGGCTCGGCTTCGTCCAATGATCCGACGCCCGCCAGTACGGTGCTGGAGCTCGATCTGCGCGAGGGGCTGACGGACCAGGCTCCGACCAACCCGTTCGCCGTGTTCGGCGGCGGCGGACTGTCAACGCTCCAGATCGTCGACGCTCTGGCTCAGGCGGAGGACGACGGTCGCGTCAAGGGACTGCTGATCCGCCTGCCCGAGGCCGGGATCACGCCGGCGGCGGCGGACGAGATCCGGCAGGCGGTCGGTCGCTTCCGGCGCTCGGGCAAGGTCGTCATCGCCCATAGCCAGGGCTTCCAGCCGGTCGGCACGGCCGTCTCCAGCTATATGGTGGGGGCCGCGGCGTCAGAGCTGTGGATGCAGAACACCGCGAGCTTCCAGCTGGCGGGCCTGTCT
>DASRWP010000057.1:0-2319 GCA_035654535.1 Brevundimonas sp. | reverse complement strand
ATGATTCCGCCCTGTCCCTGCATCCGGTCGTCACGGCCCGGGCCGCCGATCGGCGCCTGCAGCGGCTTGCCTCTGCCTCCGTTGACGACAACCGCATTTCGTACGGGTGCGTGAACGTGCCCGCGACCTTCTACGAAGAGATCGTCCAGACCACGTTCAGCGGAACAGTCGGCGTCGTCTACATCCTGCCGGAATCCCGACCGTGGGCGGAGGGCTTCTTCCCCGGTCCGTGATCCCACTCAAGCCTGGGGAGATAACGACGGCATGCCCGTCACGCGGCGGGAGCGGGGCCGAGGGCCTGACGTAGCGCCTGTATCATGGCGGCATACTGGGCGTTTCGTATCGAGAATGCCTGTTGTCCGGGCCGCCAGCCCTGATTCACGCAGATCACAGCCGGAAGGGCCTCACAGCGCATCGCCGCTTCCTCGGCGTCAGTCGGTCCTCGGGCCAGACGGGCGTCGAGCGCTTGCTGCAGACCTGCGGCGCTGGTCTCGACGAGTTGACGCGCCTCCGCGGCCCGGCCCGCCGCCGCATAGATCTGGCCGAGCCGAACCGGGACCAGATGGATCGTGTAGGGACCGTCGAACGGGGCTGCCCGCACGGCCTCAGTGATCATCGAGGCGGCCGCCCCTGCGTCACCCGCGGCCGCCCGGGCCTGGGCGAAGTTGATGATCTGGCTCGCGTCATACCCACGATCGGCCGGGTCATAGGCGAACCGCGCGCGAAACGTCGGCAGCATCTCCGCGACCTCGGCCGGCTGATCGAACGCCCGGAACTTCATCTGCATCACCCGCTGCCAGGCGAGTCGTCCAACCAGGTCGGTCCGCTTGAGATGTTTGCTGAAGATCGGCAGCGCCTGAGCGGGCTTGAAATCAAGGAACAGCAGCTCGGCGAAAGCGAGTTCCTCGCCCTCGTCATATGGCCCGGGCCGCATACCAGGCAGGGCGGCGTCGACCGCCTCGGGCTGCGGGCGGCCGGCGGCCATGTCGGCGAGCACGCGCGCCAGGACCGCGGACGGCGCGCAGGAGGCTTCCGCCGCGCAGACCGGGACATCCGGAGCCGCCTGCGCAGGGCTGCCGGCCGTAGCTCCACTCGCGGCCACGGTTCCCGCGAGCAGCGGCATGACGACCATGAACGCCCGGCGGGCGGC
This sequence comes from Brevundimonas sp., assembly GCA_035654535.1. GTDB lineage: Bacteria > Pseudomonadota > Alphaproteobacteria > Caulobacterales > Caulobacteraceae > Brevundimonas. The sequence continues at coordinate 1,169 of DASRWP010000057.1, read as the reverse complement.
CGCCCCCGCCCACCCGCGACCGACGCCTGAAGGTTTCATCGCCAATCCTCCGTTGCACGCACTGACAATCCCCGGTCGGCTGACCGCGGAACCGAGGGGAGCCTACTGCCCGAACCGCATCGCCGCGCCGACATAGAAGCTGCGGCCCTGCGAGCCGATGGGCGTCCCCGGCAGATCAGGGGCCGGCTTCTGGTCGGTCAGGTTGGTGATGCCGCCATACACGGTGACCGCGTCGTTGACGGCCCAGCGCGCCTGGATGTCGTGCTGTTTGCGGGCTTCATACAGCCTCAGGTCCGGGGCGACGTAGTCGGGTTCGGCGGCGAGGGTGATCGGGTCTATGCGATAGGTCTCGTCGTAGTAGGTGAAGCCGTAGTTCACCACGAAATCGCGCCAGCTCCAGGTGGCGTCGAATGACGCAACCCATTCCGGCGCCTGCGGGAACCCAAGCTGGTTGTTGGGCTGGTCAAGTTCGATGAACTCGAGCGTGTCGAGCTTGGACCCGACGAGAGCGAAGTTGAACCGGCCGAGGTCGCGCTGGATCCCGAAGTCCGCCGGGTCGAGCGCATAGCGGATCGAGAAATCATAGCCCGCGGTCTCGTAGCGCGACACGTTGAGGGCGAACTGCTGGAACGAGTCGATGAAGCCCCGCCCGGCGCCGGGATCGTCGTCCCGGGTCACGAGATCACAGAACTGATTGCCGGCCGGCAGATCGTAGCACTGGTCGACGATCGTCTGGGCCGTAAAGAACTGGATCGCGTCTGTCAGTTTGATCTCATAGTAGTCGACCGCGAGGCTGAACCCTCTCAGAGGAGGGACGGAGAGAACGAAACCGTAGGTCACGGTCTCCGCGGTCTCGACATCGAGATCAGGATTGCCGCCGATCCGCCCCTGCACCGAGCCCGAGTTGGTGTTCTGGAAGGTGGCGGGATTAACCCCGGCAGCGGTCAGAGCCGCTGCGCAGTTCGCCTGCCGATTGGCGGTGCCGAGGTTAACGTTGTCGATGTCGCAGGGATCGAGCAGCAGCTGGTTGGTCTGGACCTGGGGCAGGAAGAGCTCGCCGATATTGGGCGCCCGGACCGACTGGGCCGTGGTGCCTCGCAACATGAGCCAGTCGGTCGGGCGCCACTTGATCCCGACCTTGTGGGCGTCCGCGCGGCCCGCGGTGGAAT
>DASRWP010000056.1:0-4571 GCA_035654535.1 Brevundimonas sp. | reverse complement strand
CGAGGCCGATGCGCGCAAGGTCGACTATCGCGCGGCGCTGGACGCCAACAGCCTGAGCGGCGCGCGGCTGGGCGTGCTGCGCTTCCTTGTCAGCAACTATTCGGCAGAGGCGCAGTCCGAGTTCGAGCGCGCCCTGACGGCGCTTCGGGCGGCGGGCGCAGAGATCGTGGAGATCACCGAGCCGCCGGCGGACTTCCGCTCCCTGGGCGGCTGGGAAATTCAGGTGCTGATGAGCGAGCTCAAGCACGATCTGAACGCCTATCTCGCCTCGACCGACCCGGTTCAGGTGCCGACACGAACACTGGCCGACCTCATCGCCTTCAACGAGGGCGAGCCGCGTGAGACGGAGCTGTTCGGGCAGGAGCTGTTTCTGCGCGCCGAGGCGACCGGCGGGCTGGACGAGCCCGTTTATGTCGAGGCGCGCGAGCGGTCGTTCCGCGCCGCCGGCCCCGAGGGCATCGACCGGATGTTGAGCACGAACAATGTCGTCGCCCTGATCGCTCCGACGACCTCCCGCGCCTGGACCAACGACCGCGAGGACGACGACAACGCCCAAGGCTCGGCCAGCCGGCTGGCGGCCATCGCCGGCTATCCGCACCTGACCGTTCCGATGGGCTTCGACCGGGGCATGCCGGTCGGAATCAGCTTCATCGGCGGCAAGTGGGACGACGCCCGCATCCTGTCGCTGGGGCACGCCTACGAACGCCGGACGCTGGAGCGCCGACCCCCGCCGCTCACCGCCAGCGAGTCGCGCTAGACGACGGGAAGCAACGAACCGGGGGCAAGGACGGTTATGGCGGGGCTCTCAACTGACCTCCGAAAGCGATCCCGCATGAGCGACCTGACGGCAAACCTTGTCGGCACTGCCGCGGCGCTGTGTTCCATCACCAGCTTCGCACCTCAGATCATCAAGATATGGAAAGAGCGCGACGCCTCGTCGGTCTCGCTCAAGACGTATTCCCTGACCGTGACCTGTTTCGTCCTGTGGACGATTTACGGCGTCCTGACCAAGGCCTGGCCAATCGTCATCGCCAACGCCTGTGCGCTCGTCATGGCGTCGGGCGTCCTGTTCATGAAGTGGCGCTTTCGCGATGGCGACCCCAAGGAGGGCGGTGAGGTGGCGACCTGAGCGGGCCGATCAGCCGATTACCGCGGTTGTTTCGATCTCAACCCGCGCCGCGTCCTCGATCAGGCCCTTGACCTCGACGACGGCCATGGCGGGGTAGTGGGGCCCCATCAGGTCGCGCCACGCAGCCCCCGTCTCGCGCAGGCTGGCAAGGTATTCGCCCTTGTCGACGACGTACCAGGTCATCCGCACCACGTGCTCCGGGCCGGCTCCCGCCTCTGCGAGGACAGCCAGGGTGTTCTCCAACGTCTGGCGCACCTGCGCTCCGAAGCCGTCCTGAAAGACGCCAGCCGCGTCCCAGCCGATCTGGCCGGCGACGAAGACCATCCGGCCCTCGGCGGCGACGCCGTTCGCGTAGCCCTTGGGACGGGGCCAGCCTTCCGGCAACAGGGTCCGGTTCATTCGGCGGCCTCCAGGTAGGGCGCGATGCGGGTGCGCAAGGCGTAAGGCCAGGGCTCGGGCTTCAGCGAGGCGCCAACATGGACGATCGTCTGCGTCGCCTCGAAACGCGTCTGGCCGTCGGCGGTGATCCGGTGGCGCAGGCCGCAGGAGGCGCCGCCCAGTCGGGTTACAGTCAGTGAGAAGGTCAGCTCGTCCTCCAGTCGCGAGGGGGCGATGAATCGCGCCTCGACGGCGGCCGTGGGCACGCTGACGTGGCGCTCCATATGCAGTTTGCGAAAGGAGACGCCGAGCGGACCGGCGAACCAGTCCTCGACCACGCCGTTCAGCATCTCGAAATACCGGGGATAGAAGACGATGCCCGCGGCGTCGCAATCCGCGAACCGCACCCGGCGCTCCGAGGTGAATGTCAGGCCGCTCATGTCGCGTCCCTGAGTCGGAAGCGCTGCAGCTTGCCGGTCTGGGTCTTGGGCAGGGCTTCGACGAAATCCAGCGCCCGAGGATATTTGTAGGGAGCGATCACGCCCTTCACGAACTTCTGCAACTCGGAGCGAAGCTCGCCTGAGGGCGCTATGCCGGGTGCGAGCACCACGAACGCCTTGCAGATCTGCCCCCGCTCCTCATCAGGCACGCCGACGACCGCAGCTTCGGAGACGGCGGAGTGCATCAACAGCGCGTTCTCGACCTCGGGCGCGCCGATATTGTAGCCGGACGAGACGATCATGTCGTCGGCCCGGGCGACGAACCAGAACCGGCCGTCGGCGTCGTGCCGGTAGATGTCTCCCGTCAGGTTCCAGCCGTTGCGGACATAGTCGGCCTGCCGCGCGTCGGAGAGGTAGCGGCATCCGGTCGGGCCGCGAACCGCGAGCCGCCCTGTCGCTCCGGGCGGCATGGGTTGGCCGTTTTCGTCAAGGATGCAGGCCTCGTAGCCGGGGACCGGCCTGCCCGTTGATCCGGGGCGTATATCCTCGCCCTTGGCGGAGATGAAGATGTGGATCAGCTCGGTCGAACCGATGCCGTCGATGATGCGGACGCCCGTGGCGGCATGCCACGCGTCGGAGGTCGCCGCGGGCAGGGCCTCTCCGGCGGAGACGCAGGTGCGCAGTGAGGAAAGGTCGTGCTGTCCCGTCAGCTTCAGCAAGGCGCGGTATCCGGTCGGGGCGGTGAACAGGGCGGTCGCCTTGTGCCGCTCAATGGTTTCGGCCAGCGCCTCGAAGCCGGGCCGTTCGGCGAACGCTGAGGCGGCGCCGACGGCTGCGGGGAAGACCACCAGACCACCCAGGCCGAAGGTGAAGGCGATGGGCGGCGTGCCGACAACCACGTCGTCCGGCGCCAGATCGAGCATGTGGCGGGCGAACGCATCCGCCATGGCCAGCACGTCGCGGTGATAGTGGACGCAGCCTTTTGGCTTGCCGGTGGTGCCCGAGGTGAAGGCGATCAGCGCGGGGTCCTCGGCGGCGGTTTCGATGGCTTCGAAGCGTGACCCCGGTGGCTGGGCCCGGGCGGCGACCTGAAGCGCCGCCGAGGTCATTACCCGGGTCAGGCACGGCGCGGCGCCCTCGGCCTCCACAACGGCCTCCGCCAGGGTAGCGTAGACCAGCGCGTGGCTGATCTGCGCCTTCGCGATGACGGTCGTCAGCTCGGCCGGCCGCAGCATCGGCATGGTGGCGACGACGACACCGCCGGCCTTGAGGATCGCGAACCACGCCAGCACGGTCCAGGAGCAGTTGGGACCGTGCAGCAGGACGCGGTTGCCGGGAACGAGGCCCATCTCCTCCACCAGCACCCGCGCCATGCGATCCGAGATCGCATCTACCCGACCCCACGAGAATTCGTGGTCATGGTCTATCAGGGCGCGCCCGTCGGGGCCTGCCGCTGCGGCTGCCCGGCGCAGGAGCTCCGTCGCGGCGTTAAGGCGCTTGGGATACTGGAGCTCGGGCAGGCTGAAGATCAGCTCCGGCTGCTGCTCCGGCGGCGGCAGGTGTTCGAGGACGAAGCGGTCGACGTGGGCGCTGTCCCCCATCAGCGGCTTCCCTGAAGCGCGCCCAGCAGCTGGCGGGCGATGACGATCTTCTGCACCTCGGAGGCTCCCTCGTAGATGCGGAGGGCGCGGATTTCCCGGTAAAGCCGCTCGACCGGATGACCCGAGACCACGCCCAGCCCTCCGAACAGCTGCACCGCCTGATCGATTACGACCTGCGCCTCGTCGGTAGCGAACAGCTTGGCCATGGCGGCCTCGCGCGTGACCCGGGGTGCGCCCTGATCCTTGAGCCAGGCGGCGCGGTAGATCAGCAGGGCGGAAGCGTCGATCTTGAGCGCCATCTCGGCCAGCGAGGCCTGCACCAGCTGCAGGTCGCTCATCGGTGCGCCAAACAGACGCCGAGTGGAGACGCGGGCCGCGGCCTCGTCCAGCGCGCGCCGGGCGAAACCGAGCGCCGCAGCGGCGACGGTCGAGCGGAACACGTCGAGCGTGGCCATGGCGATGCGGAAACCTTCTCCGGGCGCTCCGAGGATACGGTCACCGTCGATGCGGCAGTTATCGAAGCGGATCGTGGCCAGCGGGTGGGGCGCCATCAGCGGGATACGCTCCACCACCTCGAAACCCGGCGTCCTGGCGTCGACGACGAAGGCGCTGATCCCGCGCGCTCCGTCCGCGTCGCCGGTGCGAGCAAAGACGGTGTAGCGGTCGGCGAGGCCGCCGTTTGAGATGAAGGTCTTGGTCCCGTCGAGCACCCAGTGGTCGCCGTCGCGGCGGGCGCTGGTGGAGAGGGCTGCGACATCCGACCCCGCCTCGGGCTCGGACAGAGCGAAGGCGGCGATGGCGGCGCCCGAGGCGACCTCCGGCAGCCATCGCGCCTTCTGCTCAGGCGTGCCGAACAGGCTGATCGGCCCGGACCCCAGACCCTGCATGGCGAAGACGAAGTCGGCGAGGCCCGAGCGCCGGGCGAGGGTCTCGCGCGTGAGGCAGAGGGTGCGGACATCGAGCTTCCCGGCCGTGTCCGGCACGGTGTGGCGCAGCCATCCGCCGTCCGCCAGCGCCTTCAGG
>DASRWP010000055.1:0-3036 GCA_035654535.1 Brevundimonas sp. | reverse complement strand
CGAACGACCTGACCAACGGCGCCAACACCATCAGCGCCTCGTTCGACGTCAGCTACGGCCTCGATCCCTGGTCCTTCACCCTGCCGGTGGCCCGCCTCGGCGGCATCACCCGCGCCATCGTCGTCCCCAACCATCCGGGCGGCGGCGGCGGCGGCCACGCCCATGACGACTCCGACTTCGCCGGTATCGGCGACGGCGGCTTCCAGTCGCCCAGCCTGTTCGCGGGTCAGGCGGCGGTCATCCATCTGGCCGAGGGGACGGACATCCTCGTCAAGTCGCGGGTCGCCATGGTCGCCCCGTTCGGTCAGGCCGGCGCTGGCGTCGCGGGCGGCGCGCGCGGGGCCCAGTTCACCCAGTTCAAGGAGACCCTCGCCGAGGTCCGCCTGTACGCCCGCAACAAGGCCGCCTACGACCGCGCCGGCCTGCGCGACCTCAGCCTTTCGCGCGCGGATCTCGAGGCCCTGATCCCGGTGGCCGACGGGTCCATGCCGCTGATCGTCACCGTGCGCCGCGCCGCCGACATCCAGCAGGTGCTGCGGCTTGCCCGCGAAGAGGGGGTGAAGATCATTCTCGACGGGGCCGAGGAGGGTTGGCTCGTCGCCGACCAGATCGCCGCCGCGAACGTGCCGGTGCTTCTGAACCCGCTCTCCAACCTGCCCGGCAGTCTCGAGACCCGGGCCGCGCGACTGCAGAACGCCGCCGCCCTCGACGCCGCCGGCGTGACCATCGCCATCAAGGGCAACGAGGGCTCGATCCACCGCGCCCGCGAGACCCGCTACAACGCCGGCAACGCCGTCTCGCACGGCCTGTCTTACGAGACGGCGATCGAGGCCATCACGGTCAATCCGGCGAAGATCTTCGGCATGGCCGGCCAGTTCGGCGAGCTTCGCGCCGGCGCCGCCGCCGACGTGGTGGTCTGGTCCGGCGATCCGCTGGAGCCGCTCAGCATCGCCGAGACCATCTTCATCAACGGTGCGGAACAGGCGCCCACCAGCCGTCAGTTCCTGCTCCGCGACCGCTATCGCACCGGCGGCGAAGGGGCGATGCCGCCCGCTTATACGCGGTAGGGAAGAGGGATTAGAGATGAGGGATTAGAGCGGGACGAGAGGATCAGGTAGGTTCGGACGGGGGCGGTGACGCTTCCGATCTCCTCATCCCTAATCCCTAGTCCCTAATCCCTGCTCATGCCTTCCCCGCGCATCTTCATCGACGCCGACGCCTGTCCGGTGAAGGACGAGATCTACCGCGTCGCCGGGCGCTACGGACTGCATGTGTTCGTGGTCTCGAACAGCTGGATCAACACCCCGCGCGAGCCGTGGATCGAGCAGGTGGTCGTCGACGCCGGGCCTGACATCGCCGACGACTGGATCGCCGAGCGCGCGGGTCCGGGCGACATCGTCGTCACCGCCGACATCCCGCTGGCCGACCGCTGCCTGAAGGCCGGGGCGCAGGCGCTCAAGGCCAACGGCCAGCCGTTCACGCCCGACTCGATCGGTTCCGCGCTGGCGGGGCGGATGGTGGGCGAGCATCTGCGCTCCATCGGCGTGGCCACCTCCGGGCCCCCACCCTTCGGACCCAAGGACCGCTCCACCTTCCTGCAGGCGCTGGATCAGGCGGTGGTGCGGGCGAAACGAGTGGTCCGGTGACGGTCATCCCCGAGAGCGAGCTGGAGTTCCGCTTCTTCCGGGCCGGCGGGCCGGGCGGCCAGAACGTCAACAAGGTCTCGACCGCGGTTCAGATGCGTTTCGACGCCCGGAACTCGCCCTCACTGACCGAGCCGGTCCGCGCCCGGCTGATGAAGCTGGCGGGGAGCCGGCTTACGCTGGACGGGGTCATCCTGATCACCGCCGTCCGCCATCGCACGCAGGAGCGCAATCGGGCGGATGCGATCGAACGATTGCAGGGTCTCGTGGACAAGGCCTCCGTGGCCCCGGTCTACCGGGTGCCGACACGCCCGACCCGCGCCTCGAAGGAGCGCCGGCTCGATGGCAAGGCCAAACGCTCGACCATCAAGAGCGGGCGGGGGCGGCCCCAAGGAGATGATTGAGACTCTTTTACTCCGCTCATCCCCGCGAAAGCGGGGACCCAGTCCTGTCCAGTGAAACGCCGGCGCTTCAGGACGACCTTTCCCGAAAGTCTGAACCGCTCCATCACCCAAAGCACTGGGTCCCCGCTTTCGCGGGGATGAGCGGATTTCGGAGACTACTGTTTCGGGCGGAACAGCAGGGCGGCGACCTTGCCGGTCCCGTCGATGCCGATGATCCACTCGGTGGAGGCGTTGGCGAAGACGACGGCGAACATGTCGGCCCCGCTCTGGCTGCCGGTGAAGTCCAGCGCCTGAACCGCGCCGAAACCGCGCAGGAGCGGCAGCACCGTGGCCTCCTGAGCCTTCACCCGGTTGGCCAGATCCTCGGTCATGAGCGCATAGGGCAGGGCGCCCGACTGGCCGCCCCCGATGATCTCGCGCAGGATTTCTTCCGAGCGGGCGTTGGCCGGGGTGCTCGACACCGGCGCGACCGGTGCGGCCGGCGCGGCCTGCGCCGCGGGGGGCGCAGCCGGCGCCGCTGTACGGACCGGAGCCGGGGCGGCGCTCGCCGGACGGTCGAACGAGTTCGGCACGGTGGCGGCCGCGACCTGCGCCTGGGCGGCGGGCGCGAGCAGCAGGGCGGCGGCGGTCACAAGCAGCTTCATGGTGGGGAACTCTCCGGCGATCGTCACAGGATGGCGGGCCAAAGCGACAGAACAAGGGCGGCGGCGGAGGCCGCCAGCGCCAGCGTCACGCCGACGATGGCCCAGGCGGGGGTGCGGGTCTCACGGATGACGATGGTCTGGGGACGGGGCGGGTCCTGCGCCAGCCGGGAAAGCGCCTTCAGCGTGGCCCGAACTTCTTCGAGGGCGTCGCGGACCTGCGCCTGCGGGCCCAGCTCGCGCCGGATCCAGCGCTCGACGATCGGGCGCGCCGCCTCCCACAGGTCGTGATCGGGATTGAGCCGCCGCGCCACGCCTTCGACTGAGACCATGGTCTTCTGCAGCAGG
>DASRWP010000054.1:0-2908 GCA_035654535.1 Brevundimonas sp. | reverse complement strand
CGGGCGGCGTCGAGCGCAAGCGCTGGCTGCTGGCCCATGAGCGCGTCTCCGCCTGACGCCACTCGCCCACATCCAAACTTGCGTTTTCCGGCCAGTCTCCTACATTCATCCGGACTTATGCTAACTTTGAGCATAAGGTGGAGAAGCAGAGATGGCGGACGGGGCGTTCGGGTTGTCGAAGGAGCTGGCGCTGGAGACCGCGCCGGTCTGGGCCAAGGTCCGCGACCATGTCACTCCGCTGGAGTGGCCGGCGCAGGCTGCGCTGATCAGCGAGATCAATGCGCTGAAGAAGCTGCGTGGCGCGGTCATCCTCGCCCACAATTACATGACGCCTGAAATCTTCCACGGCGTCGGCGACTACGTCGGCGACAGCCTCGGCCTGGCCAAGGAAGCCGCGCGGTCCGACGCCAGGGTGATCGTGCAGGCCGGCGTGCACTTCATGGCCGAGACCTCCAAAATCCTGTCGCCGGAAAAGACGGTCCTGATTCCTGATCTGAAGGCCGGCTGTTCGCTGGCCGAGTCGATCACAGGGGCGGACGTGCGGCTCATCAAGCAGCGCTATCCGGGCCTGCCGGTGGTCACCTACGTCAACACGACGGCGGATGTGAAGGCCGAGACGGACATCTGCTGCACCTCCGCCAACGCCGTGCAGGTGGTGGAGTGGGCCGCGAAGGAGTGGGGCGTCGACCGGGTGATACTCATCCCCGACGAGTTCCTGGCGCGCAATGTGGCCGCCCAGACCAATGTCGGCATCATCGCCTGGAAGGGCCGCTGCATCGTGCACGAGCGGTTCACCGCCAGCGACATCGCCGACATGCGTGAGGCCTACCCGGACGCCGAAATCCTCGCCCACCCGGAATGCCCGGAGGACGTGCTGTCCGCCGCCGACTTCGCCGGCTCGACCGCGGCGATGACCGACTACATCACCAGCCGCAGGCCGAAGCAGGTTGTGCTGGTGACCGAGTGTTCGATGGCGGCGAACATCAAGGGCGACGTGCCCGAGGTGAACTTCATCGGCCCGTGCAACATGTGCCCCTTCATGAAGCGGATCACGCTGGAAAACATTCGCGACTGCCTGCGCGACATGAAGTTCGAGGTCACGGTGCCCGAGGAAATGATCGAACGCGCCGCGCTGGCGGTGCAGCGGATGATTGACCTGCCCCCCCCGGCGGTTCCTGCGCGCTACGACCTGATCAAGGCGCGGCATCATGTGGCGGTGGAGCTTATCTGATGCGAGCTGGCGCCCTGCGGCCTCTCGCCCTCCCGCCCTTGTGGCGGCGGGCAGAAAAGGCCACGTCGTCGTTATGACAGACACCGAAAACCGCCGCCCCGGTCCGTGGGACAACCTGCCGCCGCCAGCGCCCAAGGAGCGGGAAATCGCACGGCCGGCCGCCGACGATCCGCCGCTGGACAAGGGCCAGAATCCTGTCTGGGCCGTGGTCTCGACCCTGCTTCTCGGGGGTTTCATCTGGTGGATATCGGGCAGTTGGGTCATCGCGCTCGCCGCCATATGGGGCCTACTGGTCCACGAGTACGGGCATGTGCTGGCGATGAACGCGCTCGGCATGGGTCCGGCGCGGATCTACATCATCCCCTTCCTCGGCGGGGTGGCGAAGAGCCAGCGTCTGCCGGCCAGCGAGTGGCACGGGGTGCTCGTCTCGCTGGCGGGGCCGGCGTTCGGCCTGCTAGCGGCGATTCCCTTCTTCGGCCTGTTCATCGCCACGGGTCAGGGGATGTGGCTGCAGGGCGTGTTCATCATCGCCCTGATCAATCTGGTGAATCTGGCGCCCGCGCCGCCGCTGGATGGGTCCAAGGCCTTGGGTCCGGTGCTGGCCCGCATCCACCCGATGGTCGAGAAGGCGGCGATGGTCGCGGTCGGCGTGATCGTTGTGATCTGGGGCGTCACCAACGGCAGCTATATCTTCGCCGCCTTCCTCGCCCTGGCCCTGATCGGCCACCTCCGGCGCGGCGCATGGCGGCCGGACGGGCGGCCCCTGACGGGCGTCGAGTCGCTGCGCAGCGTCGGCCTTTATCTGGCCCTCGCGGCGGCCTGCGCCGGCGTCGCGCTGGCGGGTCTGATGCCGATCACCGGCTCGTTGCCCGAGGCCGTGGAGGCGGGCGCCCGCTACTTCGAGTTCGGCCGTTGAACCGCATCCGTCATGACGGTCCCCTGATCGTCGGCGGCGGACTCGCGGGTCTGTCGGCGGCGCTGGAGGCGGCGCCGCGCAGGGTGCTGCTGGTCACGCCCGCGCCCCTGCTTGAAGCCTGTTCCTCGGCATGGGCCCAGGGCGGCGTGGCGGCGGCGCTGTCGGAGCGCGACGGGCCTGCCTCTCATGCGGCGGACACGGTCGGCGCCGGGGGCGGACTGGTCGAGCCCGACTCGGCGCGCGCCCTGACCGATGACGGCCGGGAAACGGTGGAGTGGCTGGCGAAGCTCGGCGCGCCCTTCGACCGGCTGGCCGACGGAGGCTTCGCCCTCAGTCTCGAGGCCGCGCATTCCCACGCCCGGGTAGCCCGGGTCGGCGGAGACGGAGCCGGTCGGGCGATCCTGTCCGTGCTCGTCGCCGCCGTGCGCGCCGCCCCGCACATCGAGGTGTGGGAGGACGCGCGCCTGCGTGGTCTGCTGCAGACTGAGGACGGAGCCGTATGCGGCGCGATGATCGAGCGCCGTGGCTCGGGCGCGCGCCGGATCGTCGAGGTCACGGCGCCCGCCGTGGTGCTTGCGACAGGCGGCGCGGGCGGGCTGTTCGCCTACACGACCACGCCGGCGGCCCTGCTGGGCGAGGGTCTGGCGCTGGCCTGGCAGGCGGGGGCGGAAATCCTCGATCCCGAGTTCGTGCAGTTCCATCCCACGGCTATCGACGTCGGCCTGGACCCGATGCCGCTCGCGACCGAGGCCCTGCGCGGC
>DASRWP010000053.1:0-2109 GCA_035654535.1 Brevundimonas sp. | reverse complement strand
CGTGCGCCTCGAGCGCGCGCAGGGCGAGGGCGGCGTCGGTTTCTCCGAGGTCGAGACGGACCAGCGGGTGCTTCAGCAGGCCGAGCTGGACCTGGGGATCGAGCGGCGTCGCGACGAAGCGGACGGCGAGATCAACCAGTCGGCCCGCGCTCATGCGCGACAGCGGCTGGCCCGAGGAGTTGTCGGCGACCACCCCCCAGCGCTCCAGCCGGGCGGCGACCCGGCGGCCGAGCGCGAGGTCGGGGGTGACCAGGGCGCAGGTCCTGCCGGGGGTCTCCAGCGTCTCGCGCATCATCAGGGCGAGGGCGGCCGCGGCGTCCTCCTCGGCGCGGACGGTGATGACGGACAGGCCCTCCAGACCCTGTGCGATCGGGTCGGCGGACTGTTCGCGGAAAGCGTCGGCGCGGAGGGCCCCGATGACAGCGCGCCAGTCGTCGGTGGCGTCGGCCGGCCGCAGGGCTTCATTCAGCAGCCGCTGGCGGGCGCGGCCCCGCGCCTGCACCGTCGGGTCCACGGGCGGCTGGAACCAGGGACGGACGGCGTCGCGCTCGGCCCGACTGTCGAGCAGGCGCCAGAGGGCGTTCTGCGGATGCTGTTCGTTGGCGCCCAGCGTGTCCCACACCGCCGGGTCCAGATCGCGGTCGAGGCCGGGCAGGACCACGCAACCGCGAGGGGCGGCGGCGACGGCAGCCAGCACGTCGGCGGCGGCGGGGGCGGTGCCGGTCGATCCGGCGGCGATCACCGTCTGGGCCGGCGGACGCTCGGTCCATGCCGTGGCCAGCAGGCGCAGCAACCGGGCGCGGCGCCAGGCTGGATCGACCAGCCCCATGGCCGCCAGCCGCTTTGGCCAGGCGTCCACGGCCAGCCCGAGGAATTCGGCAGACTCGCGCCAGTGCTCCGCCAGATCGCCTTCTACCAGGGTGGCGACCCGCTGCAGGTCCCCGATCTCCTCCAGTTGGCAGGAATCGAGGAAGCCGCCGAGCGCATCCGCCATTTCGAGCGCGCGGAGCGGCGACAGGCCGGGTCGGAAGTCCTCGACGATCATCCGCGCCATCTCGAAGCGACGGGTCAGGGGGCTGATCGCAGGAGGCAGGTCGAGGCCGATGTCGTCCGGGGCGAACGGGGGCTCGTCCTCCTCGAGGTCGCCCAACGGACGCACCTGCGGCAGCAGCAGCGGCCGGCCGCCTGCGCAGCGCGACAGGGCGTCGGTGAAGGCGCGCGCCGCGCGGCGGTTGGGCAGCAGGATGACGGCGTCGGACAGGGTCTCCGGCGGCTGATCGTCCACCCACTCGAGCACCCCCGCCGCCAGATCATCGAGGAACGGCCGGTGCGCCTCGATGGCGAACCAGCGCGGGCCCGGCGACGCGAACGGATCGAACCGTGGGGTCATTGAGCGCCCGCCGCACGACGCGCGGCGTCTCGTCGCGTGAGGCGCGGGGCGCTCATCGGCCCCCGGCCAGTCGGCGCTCGGCCTCCGCCCGCGCCTGGGGATCGCCGACGTGCATCCAGTCGCCGTCCAGTACGCAGCCGAACAGCCGCCCGGCGGCGGCGGAGCGCCGCCAGAAACCGCTGAGCGAGAACGGCCCCTCGGGTCCGTCGGCGACGTAGCCGGGGCGGCAGATGTGCACGCCCATATAGGCGAAGGGCGCCGACGGGGCGTCGCCCCGGAAGGTCAGGCGGCCGTCTTCGGCCAGAAAGAAATCGCCGTCGCCCTCGAAACCGACCGAGCCTTCGCGCCGCGCCAGCAAAAGGGCCGCGTCCATGATCTCGGGATCCCACAGCCGGGACAAAGCGGCCAGGGCGCCGCCTGGCTGCGTGGACTGGTCGCTCCAGACACTGTCGATATTGGCGACGAAGACCGGATCGGGGCCCAGCAGCGGGGCCGCCTTCCTGAGACCGCCCCCAGTCTCGAGCAGTTCCGCCCGCTCATCCGAGATGACGATCGAGGGCCGCGCGCGGGTGGCCAAATGATCCTCGAGCCGCCCGGCGAACCAGTGGACGTTGACCACCGCCCGCTCGACGCCCGCGTCCGCCAGCCGGTCGAGCACGTGGTCGATCAGGGCCTTGCCGCCGACCCCGACGACCGCCCCAAGGCGCTGGTCGGGGTCG
>DASRWP010000052.1:0-4510 GCA_035654535.1 Brevundimonas sp. | reverse complement strand
GCGCCACCGGGTTCTGCCCGTTGGCCAGCCCCGCCGCGCGCACGGCCTTGGGCGTTCCGATCGCCGCCGCGAGCTGGCCGTAGGTGCGCGTCTGGCCCACAGGGATGGTTCTCAGGCTGGCCCAGACGGCACGCTGAAAGGTCGTGCCGTTGGTCCTGACCGTAAGCCGCTCCAATGCTGTCAGGTCGCCCTTGAAATAGGACAGGACAGCGGCGCGCACCGGCTCCGGCGCAGGCCCCTCCACCAGCGTGACTGGCCCCCAGTGCCGGCGCAGCAGCCGCGTCATGCGCTCTTCGTAGCCGGCGAAGTCCAGCGCCCGCACGGCGCCCTCGCCGTCGGTTACCAGCAGCACCTCTCCGGCCGGGGTGGCGAGGCGGTCGAGGGTGAGGGTCTCAGGCGGCGTGTTTCGCATCGCTTCTCTCCATTGCTGGCAGTGCGTCGATTCCGGCTGCGGCCAGATGCAGCGCTCCATAGGCGCGCCAGGGACGCCAGACTTCGGCGCGCGCGAGGAGCCGGTCGTCATCGACCCTGTCGCTGGGCGGATCGGTCCGATCGTCGATCCACAGGCCGGGGAGGCGCAGTCCCGGCCGTGCTTCGACCAGAGGTTTCAGCAGCGGATCGGCGGCAAGGTCGTGGGCGATGGCCTCCGGGTCGGCCGACAGGTCGAACACCCGCCGGACCCGGGCCAGCACGCCCGGTAGCGCCTTCAGCTCGGTCGTCTCGACACATACCGACAGCCGTCCCGGCTCCGCGGGTTCGACGGTGACAACGCCCTCGGCGCCGTCCACGTCCGGGTCCAGCCGGCGCGACCACCGCCCGTCCTCGACAGCGTCTCCGCGCGCGGACAAGGCGGACAGCATTGAGGCCCCGTCATAGGGCGGACGGTAGGACAGGCTCAGCCGAACGCCGCCGACCTGCTCTCGCTCGCCGCGCCGCCTGAGCGCGGAGGGTGGACGATCATAGAGGTGCTGGAAGGTCTCGTTGAAGCGCCGGACACTGCCGAAGCCCGAGGCCAGCGCGACCTGCGCCATCGACAGATCGGTCTGATGTATCAGCGCCTTGGCCAGCAGCACCCGCCGGGTCTGGGCCACGCTGACGGGGGCGGCCCCGAGATGCTGGCGGAACAGCCGGCGCAGCTGGCGCTCTCCGACGCCCAGCCGTCCGGCCAGCGCATCCACGTCGTCCCGGTCCAGCGCGCCAGCCTCGATCATCGCGAGGGCCCGGCTGACCGTGTTCGAGGTGCCGCGCCACGCACCCATGTCCGGGGCGGTCTCCGGCCGGCAGCGCAGGCAGGCCCGGAATCCCGCCTCCTCCGCCGCGGCGGCCGAGACGACGAACGCCATGTTCTCCCGCTTCGGCGTGCGGGCCGGACAGACCGGGCGGCAGTAGATGCCCGTGGTCTTCACACAGCCGAAGAAGCGCCCGTCGAACCGTGGGTCGCGGGTGACCACCGCGCGGTAGCAGGCCTCCTGATCGAGTTGGGCGCCGATTTCCATGCCCCGAGAATGAGCCTGCCAGAAGCCGATGTCTCGCGGTTTTCGGACGCGGCCGTGGTCAGGCGGCCGGCTTCGGGCCGGGCTGAGCCATCCGCCACAGATTGGCGACGATCTTGAAGATCAGGCTGATGGCCGAGATCGCCAGACCCCAGGTCATGACCACCGAAAGCGTGTCGGCCACGCCCGCCAGATCGCGCGTGCGATCACCGAGCTCGCGCAGCCGGTCGACGTCGAGCAGGGACCAGTCGCCCTCGACCCGGGCTGTCGCCGCACCCCGGGTCAGCGTGAACCAGTGTCCGGCTTCGAGGATGGTCCAGGTCAGCCACAGACCGACCGAGGAGATCGCCACCATGGCCGCGGCCCGCAGTCGCACCGCTTGGGGGCGGGCGAGGCTGGCCAGATCGACCGCGAGCTGGGCCACGGCATAGAGCAGAATGGCTCCGAACAGGGCGTCCCAGATGGGGGCTCCGGCTATCCTCGCGTCCTCTCCGCGCAGACCGATTTCTGTAAACGGCGGAAAGTGGATGGCGCCCACCCACCACAGGATGAAGACTCCCGTGGCGAGCGCGGAGGCCACGTATTCCGAGCCGGGCCAAGTCGAGGCCTTTGCGGCCCGGATGTCCCAGGTCTTGACGTGGACCTTCGGCGTCGCCCCGACCGCCGCGCCCCATTTCGCCGGGTCGGCCATCTGGAAGGCGCCCAGATCCCGGACCCGCCAGTGGGTCAGCCAGCGCGGCCGGACCCCCTGGTGTTCGAGCACTGCGCCGATCAGCGTGGCGGCGCCGATCAGACCCAGTCCGGCGCCGAAGAAGCCTTGAAAGGCCTGCGCGATTTCCTGCCCGAAGTTGCTGGAGCCCCCGATCAGGCTGACGAACAGGCCGATGGCGTAGACCGCCGCGAGAACCATCAGGCCGGCCTTTACGCCGAACAGCCAGTAGGGAAACAGCTCGGGTCCAATCAGCGAGTCCGGCCCCTTGCGGTATCGCGCGGCCACAACCAGCGGATGACCGATCTCACGCAGGATGGCTTCCTGCTCGTCCTCGGTCAGGGGGCGGCCCAGCTCCTCTTCCCGCGCCTCGAACCGGCTGAGGATGAGGTCGCGCAGCTCTGCGACGATGTCTGCCCGGTCGTCCTGCGGCAGCTGCGCCGCGACGGCGTCCAGATAGCGGTCGATCATGTCCATGGCTTTTCCCCTTCAGCCGGATTTCAAAGAATCTTGTCGAGCGAGGCGTTGATGCCCCGCCACTCGTCGGTCAGGGCGGCCAGCATCGACACGCCGCCCGGCGACAGGACGTAGAAGCGCTTCTTGCGCTTCTCCTCCTCGCGCCATTCGCTGTTCAGCAGTCCGTGGCTCTCCAGCCGGCGCAGCAGCGGATAGAGGGTCGATTCCTCCATCTCCAGCCCGTCGGCGGCCAGGGCCTGGCGGAGGGTGTAGCCGTAGCGCTCGGTCCGCAAGCAGGCGAGCACCGCCAGCACCAGCGAGCCGCGCCGCAGCTCCATCCGCATCGATTCAAAAAGCTCCGGATCGACGCTCATCCCGCTCCCCTGTCCGCCGCATAGTGTGTGCCATACAGTATGTGCCACACAGCGTACGGGAGAGTCAACCGCGCTACGGTCGGCGCTATTCCGGGATGCGGGCTCCGTCCCAGGCGAAGACGCCGCCGCTGTCGGACGGCTCAAGCCCCTCGATCACCGCTATCAGGCGCTCGGCCGAGGTCGCGGGCGGGAACAGCTTCTCCGGCGCCACCCCTTTCTGGAACGGTGCGCTGAGCTCCGTGTCGACCGTGCCGGGGTGCAGCCCGGCGACGACCGCCTTCGGGTGAGTGCGGCTCATCTCCACCGCCAGATTGCGCAGGATCATGTTCAGCGCCGCCTTGGACGCCCGATAGCTGTGCCAACCGCCCAGCCGATTGTCGGAAATCGAGCCGACTCGCGCCGACAGCGCCGCGAACACGAAGCGTCGGTCCCGCGGCGCCAGCGGCAGGAAGTGCTTGGCGACGAGCGCCGGACCCACCGCGTTGATCCGGTAGTCGCGCAACATGTGCTCGGCGGTCAGCGACCGATAGCTGCGCTCCGGCTCAAACGGCGCGTGCAGCACCCCCGTGGCGACGAACACCAGACCCGGCGCCGGCCCTTCCCTTACCCGGGCGGCGGCCGCGGCGATGGACGCCTCGTCCTCCAGATTGAGTCCCGTGCCGGAGCGCGACAGCGCATGCACGGCGGCGAATCGGCCCGATCGCTCCAGCGCCTCCGTGATCGCCCTGCCGACGCCGCCGGATGCGCCAATGACCACCGCCGTCTGATTGAGCTCTGTCATGCCGCGATCAGCGGCTGGTGTGGCCGTACGGTCAAGGCGGCGCCGGCAAGCGAGGCGTTATGCCGCCGGGCTCACGCCGCCTTCTTCTTCGCCGCGGGCTTCTTCGCCGGAGCCGCCTTTTTGGCCGGAACCTTTGCGCCGGTGCCCGCCGAGCCCTTCAGGCTGGCGCGCAGGGCGGCCATCAGGTCCACCACATTGGTGTCGTCGGGCTCGGACGCCTCGACCAGAGATTTGCCGCCCTTTTGCTTGGCAGCGATCATCTCGCGCAACGCGTCGTCGTAACGGTCCTTGAACTGGGACGGATCGAACTCCGCCTCCTTCTGGGCGATGATGCGGGTGGCGATCTCGACCATGTCCTTGTCGGCCTTCACCTCGGGGATGTCGTCAAAATAGTCGGCCGTGTCCCGCACTTCCTCGTGCGGACGCAGGCTGTAGGCCACCAGTCCCTTGCCCCGCACCTCGAGCGCGATCTGCCGCTCGCGGCCCCGCAACACCAGACAGCCGATGGCGATCTTGCCCGCCGCCTTCATCGCGTCGCGGATCACGGCGAAGGCCTCGGTCCCGACGCCCTTTTCGGGCACTACGTAGAAGGGGCTGTCCCAGTACAGGCGGTCGATGTCGTGCTCGTCGACGAACTCGCCGATGTCGATGGTGCGGGTCGACTCCAGCTTGACCTTGTCGAAGTCGGCGTCGTCGA
>DASRWP010000051.1:0-6040 GCA_035654535.1 Brevundimonas sp. | reverse complement strand
GATGTGACGAAGCAGCCGATCCCGGTCCTGCCGACGGTCCACTACAATATGGGCGGCATCCCCACGAACTATCACGGCGAGGTCCTGACCAAGGTCGGCGACAACGCCGACAGCGTCGTGCCCGGCCTGATGGCGGTCGGCGAGGCGGCCTGCGTCTCGGTGCACGGGGCCAACCGCCTCGGTTCCAACAGCCTGACCGATCTGGTGGTGTTCGGCCGCGCCGCCGGCCTGCGCTGCGGCGAGGTCGTGGACAAGGCCTCGGTCGTGCCCGCCGCCCCCGCCTCGGTCACCGACATGCACCTCGCGCGGCTGGACCGGTTCCGTCACGCCGACGGCTCGACCCCGACCTCGAAGCTGCGCATCGAGATGCAGCGCGCCATGCAGTCCGACGCGGCGGTGTTCCGAACCGGCAAGACGCTGGAGGAGGGCACGGCCAAGCTGCGCGCCATCCACGCCGGCGGGGCCGACATCAAGACCACCGACCGGGGCCTGATCTGGAACACCGATCTGGTCGAGACGCTCGAATACGACAACCTGATCGATCAGGCGCTCGTCACGATCGAGAGCGCCTTGAACCGCACCGAGAGCCGCGGCGCCCACGCCCGCGAGGACTTCCCCGACCGCGACGACGTCAACTGGATGAAGCACACCCTGTCGTGGAAGATCCCCGGGGAAGCGGTGAAGATCGACTACCGCCCTGTGCACAATTACACGATGTCGAACGACATCGGTTACATCGAACCCAAGGCGCGGGTGTACTGATGGTCCAGCTGACCCTCCCCAAGGGCTCGAAGCCCACGACCGGCAAGGTCTACAAGGCCCCGGCCGGCGCGAAGAACGTCAAGACCTACAAGGTCTACCGCTACGACCCCGAGGTCGACGCCGACCCGCGCTGGGACGTGTTCGAGATCTCGGCCGACGACCACGGGCCGATGCTCCTGGACGCCCTGATCCACATCAAGAACGAGATCGACCCGACCCTGACCTTCCGCCGCTCGTGCCGCGAGGGCATCTGCGGTTCGTGCTCGATGAACATCGACGGGCGCAACGCCTTGGCCTGCACCAAGGGCTGGGAGGAGTGCTCGTCCTCGACCATCGCCATCGCGCCCCTGCCGCACCAGCCGGTGGTCAAGGATCTGGTGACCGACCTATCGCTGTTCTACGCCCAGTACGACTCGATCCAGCCCTACCTGCAGTCCGATGACCCCGATCCGGAGACGGAGCGTCTGCAGACCCCGGAGGAGCGCGCGAAGCTGGACGGGCTGTACGAATGCATCCTGTGCGCCTGCTGTTCGACCTCCTGCCCCAGCTACTGGTGGAACCAGACCGAGTATCTGGGCCCGGCGGCGCTGCTGCAGTCCTACCGCTGGATCGCCGACAGCCGTGACGACGCCACCGACAAGCGGCTCGACGACCTCGAGGACCCGTTCAAGCTCTACCGTTGCCACACCATCATGAACTGCGCCCAGGTGTGTCCGAAGGGCCTGAACCCGGCCAAGGCCATCGCCGAGACCAAGAAGCTCATGGTCTCGCCAAGCCGCCGGAAAACCGAGGCCGCCTGAGCTTGGCAAAGATCACGTACATCGAACACGACGGCCGCGAACATGTGGTCGAGGTGAAGAACGGCCTCTCCGTCATGGAGGGGGCGATCCGCAACAATGTCCCGGGCATCGACGCCGACTGCGGCGGGGCCTGCGCCTGCGCCACCTGCCACGTCTATGTCGATGAGGCCTTCGCGGCCGAGACGGGCCGGGCCTCGGCGATGGAGGAGTCGATGCTGGACTTCGCCGAGAACGTCCAGCCGAACAGCCGGCTGTCGTGCCAGATCCGGGTTTCGGACGATCTCCAAGGCCTGATCGTCCGGCTGCCCGAGAGCCAGCACTGATCCCGCCCATGGGACGGGCCGATCCACGGCTGGTCGAACTGATGGGTCGCCTGATCGCGGCTGGCCCTTCGACCGGGGTCGGACCGCCCGTCATCGCTGTCGTCGGCGCCCAGGGGTCGGGCAAGACCACCCTCGCCCGCGCCGCCGCCGAGACGTTCGGCGGGGTGCAAATCTCGATCGACGACGTCTATCTGACCCGCGCCCGGCGTGAGCAGATGGCGGAGGAGGTCCACCCGCTGTTCCTGACCCGCGGCCCTCCGGGCACCCACGATCTCCGCATGCTGGCGCGTCTGATAAAGGCGCTCGGCGCCGCGCGGCCGGATGACAAGACCCTCCTTCCCGACTTCGACAAGCGCGCGGACGACCGCCGGCCCATCCGCGACTGGCGCGTCTTCGAGGGACGGCCCCGCGCCATCCTGATCGACGCGTGGTGTCTCGGCGCCCTGCCCGAGGGGGCTGCCGACCTCGCCGAGCCGGTCAATGCGCTGGAGCGGGACGAGGACCCCGACGGTGCCTGGCGCGGCGCCGTGAATGACTTCGTGGGCGGTTCCTATGCGGCGTTCGCGGCCCGTTTCGACGCCATCCTGTTCCTGAAGGCTCCGGGATTTGATGTGGTGCTGGACTGGCGCAGCCAGCAGGAGGCCGATTTGCTGGGCGTGGCGCCGCCCGATCTTCCCCGGGCCGAGCGGGAGCGACTGGCGGGGTTCATCCAGTATTTCGAGCGGATCACCCGGCACATGCTGGCGGGCGGCGCCCGCGCCGACGTCGTGGTGGAACTGGACCGCGAGCGACGTCCGGGCTCTATACCCCCATGACCCCGCCGCAGGACCGCCGGTTCGAGCCCCGCGCCGCCGCCGACCATCGGGCGGTCGTGATCGCTCCGGGGCTGGAGACGCCGTGCCTGATCGCGGACCAGTCCGCCGCGGGCATGAAGTTGCGGCTGAACCGGGCCACCGCCCTGCCCGCGCAGGTGATCGTCATCGACATGGCTCGCGGCGTGGCGATCGAGGCCGATCTGGCCTGGCAGAAGGGGCTGGAGGCCGGCGTCAGGCAGCGCGCCCAGACCCCGCTGCGCGGACTGGTGCCCTCGCGCCTCGCCGCGGCCCGCGAGGTGTTCCGGCGGCTGGGCGGGTAGCGCGCGGGATCAGGCGTCGGTCGGGGCCGCCGACAGCGCCTCTTCCATCTCGAGGAAGGACGGCTGGGCCGAGGAGGGGATGTCGCCGCGCCCGATCTCGACCGAAATCTGCGCCGCATTGCCGTGCAGGTGGGCGACCAGCACCGACTGGATGATCTTGTAGAAGGCGCCGTCGCCGTCGATGATTTCCTTCAGCCTCACCGACATCGGACCGACCAGTCCGTAGGCGAGGAACACGCCCAGGAAGGTGCCGACCAGCGCGCCGCCGATCATGCCGCCCAGCACTTCCGGCGGCTCGGTGATCGAGCCCATGGTCTTGATCACGCCCAGCACGGCCGCGACGATGCCAAGCGCCGGGAGAGCGTCCGCCATATTCTGAAGGGCGTGGGCCCCGGCCTGCGCCTCGTGGTGATGCTTCTCCAGCTGCTTCTCCATGGCGTCCTCGATCTGGTAGGGATCTTCGAGGTTCATGGTCATCATCCGCAGGGTGTCGCAGATGAAGTCCGTGGCGAAATGGTCCTTCAGCACCTTGGGGTATTTCTGGAAGATGGTGCTCTCGGCGGGCTTCTCGATGTGGCTTTCCAGCGCGATGACGCCCTTGGACTTCATCGTCTTGGTCAGCTGGAACAGCAGCGACAGCAGATCCTTGTAGTCCTGCCGTTTCCACTTCGGCCCGGCGAACACCTTGCCAAAGCCGCTGAGCGTGGCCTTGATCGTGGTGACGCTGTTGCCGATGAGGAAGGCCGCCACGGCGGCGCCGAGAATCGCCATCAGTTCGTAGGGCAGGGAGTGAAGGATCACCGCCATCTTCCCGCCGGCGAGGATGTAGCTGCCGAACACCATGGCGAACAGCACGACGATGCCGATGATCTGGAACATAAAGGGGCTGACGATCCTGCGCGCGAGAGACGCCGACCATCGCCGTTAATGATTAAGGGGCGGTTGCGAACCGCGGTGGATCAGAGCCGCGTCTCGCCGCTCAGGATCGCGTCCCGCGCCGCATCGGTCAGCTTGGCGTAGCCGCTCTTGCCGCCCCGGACATACAGGGGTCCGTCGACCTTCGCCGGGTCGAACCCGTCGGCCACCAGATCGGTCTTCTTGTATTTGAAGGTGCCGGTGGTGTCCGCCTCCTTGATCAGGCGCACGAAGGCCGGACGGGCGTAGACCGGCAATTCATGGTCGACCCAGTCGGCGAAGGGTTTAACGGCGAAGGGACCGTCGGTCACCAGCGCCACCATGCCCGCCTTGCCCTCGTGGCCGGGCACCGGCACGCCATAGGCGATCACCTCTTTCACGCCGGGCGCGTCTGCCAGCCTCTGCTCGACCTCCGCCGTCGAGACGTTCTCGCCCTTCCAGCGGTAGGTGTCGCCGATCCGGTCGATGAAATAGACGTAGCCCTCGTTGTCCTGACGCATCAGGTCGCCGGTGCGGAACCAGCGGTCGCCCCGCACGAAGACGTCGCGCAGGATCTTCTTCTCCGACGCCGCCTTGTCGGCATAGCCCGAGAAGGCGTGGCGGATGTCGTCGCCGATCCGTCCCAGCGCCTCGCCCACCTCGCCAGCCTTCGCCGGCTGGCACAGGCCGTCGGCCCCGCGCACGGGCTCCTCGGTGTCGATGTCGAAGCGGACCAGCCGGAAGTTGATCTGCTTCTTGAGGAAGCCGGGCACCCGGCCGATCGCGCCCGGCTTGCCGTCGAAATTGA
Organism: Brevundimonas sp.; assembly: GCA_035654535.1. Taxonomy (GTDB): domain Bacteria; phylum Pseudomonadota; class Alphaproteobacteria; order Caulobacterales; family Caulobacteraceae; genus Brevundimonas. The sequence continues at coordinate 1,318 of DASRWP010000051.1, read as the reverse complement.
ACACCGAGACATTGCCCTCGGTGGAGCCGTAGAATTCGAGGATGTCGGGCACGGCGAACCGCTTCTGGAACTCGGTCCACACATCCGGCCGCAAGCCGTTGCCGAAGGCCAGCCGCAGCTTGTGCGAGCGTTCGTCGGGGCTTTCCGGGCAGTTGGTCAGATAGCGGCACAGCTCGCCGATATAGACGAACAGGGTGGCCCCCGACGCCTTCACATCCGGCCAGAAGGCGGTGGCCGAGAACCGTTTCCTCAGCACCAGCCGCCCGCCGTTCAACAACGCCGGCCCGACCCCGACCAGACCGCCGGTGGCGTGGTACAACGGCAGCACGTTGAAGGTGACGTCCTTGTCCGTCGCGTCGGTGGCGCCGGCGAACGCGCGCAGATAGGTCCGGGCCCGGGCGTGGGTGACCTTGGCGGCCTTCGGCATCCCCGTCGTGCCCGAGGTGAAGATGTACAGGGCGGTGTCGCGGTTGGTCAGTCCGGCGCGGGCGGACCGCGCGGGCTGCACCGACGATCCGCTGCGGACGGCCTTGTCGAGTCCGCGCCGCTCGTCGGCTTCGTCCTCGTCCTTCAGGCCCAGAACCCAGAGCATCAGGTTACGACCGGACAGGCCGCGGGCGTCCTCCACCTTCTTCCAGCAGTCCTCGTCGGTCACCACCTGGGAGGCGTTCGAGATCGACAGGCAGTGGGCGAGGGCGTGACCGGTCAGGTTGGTGTTGATCAGCGCCGTAGCCACGCCGACCTTCGAAAACCCCAGCCAGGCCGCAAGGTATTCCGCGCGGTTCAGCATCACGAGGGCGATCGTATCGCCGCGCTTCAGGCGCCGGCTCTGGGCCCAGTGGCCGAAGCGGTTGGCCATCGCGTCCAGCTCGCGATAGGTGACGCTGCGGCGGTCGTCCTGGATCGCGATGTTCTCCGGGAACCGGTCGACAGCCTCCTCGAAGTCGTCACAGACCAGGTCGGCGCTGTCGAGCTCGATCGGCTTGATGCGCTTCAGCAGGCGGCGCAGCCCCTTGGCGAACCGCATGTCGCGTCTGATGTTCGCAACGAGACCCATCCGCTATCCACTCCGTCTGGCCGTCCGTCAGGTGATGAACAAGGCGTCCGCCGGGGTCAACCGGCGGAGCGCCGGAAGGCCCGCCCCCGCCCCTCCTTGCGCCGCTTTCTGGCAGGGCGTGGCGCCGGTGGCGCGGTGACGCAGGGGAAGGGACGGCTCTTCGCGACAGGCGCTTGTCGCCAGCGGTGAAGCTGCGTTAGATCACCGAACGGGGGTTGGCGGCGTCGGGCCGCAGGGGGACCGCCCGGGGGAACTTCAGAT
>DASRWP010000050.1:0-1889 GCA_035654535.1 Brevundimonas sp. | reverse complement strand
CCCCGATCCGCACCATGGGCGAGCGGATCGCCGCGTGGAAAGAGGTCTCGGGCCAGACCATCGACTTCGTCAACATGACCGTCGGCAAGGAGTTCGACCGTCTGGTCACCCTGATCCGCGACTGGAAGCCCGACAGCGTCGTCCATTTCGCCGAACAGCGGGCGGCCCCCTATTCGATGAAGTCGGCGCGGCCCGCTGTTCGGCGAAATGCACGACGCTGTCGGGCTTCCAGTCGCGGATCAGGGTGACCAGCCGGTCAAACTCCTTGCCCACGGTCATGTTGACGAAGTCGATGCTGCGGCCGCTGATCTCCCGCCACGCCGCGATGCGCTCGCCCATGGTGCGGATCGGCGTCAGCGACTGGACCTCCAGCTCGTTGTCGATGTTCCGCCGGCTCAGATTGTCGACCACGCAGACGTCCCAGCCGCGCGCCGAGAGGTGCAGGGCCGTGGGCCAGCCGCAGAAACCGTCGCCGCCGAGAACAAGCACCCGCATACGTTTTTCCTTCATGGTTCGGCCGTCCTGCCTAGCGGATGGGGCGCCGCCGTCAAAGCTCTGGTTTGGAAAGCCGCAGGACGTCTGTTCGTTCAACCGGCGCGCCGGGCCCGCCACTGATCGCGGCTCTGCCCCCAGCCCTCCATCGTCAGTTCGTGAAAGGGCGGCGGCAGGCGCACGGGCCCAAGGTTGGAGGAGCCGAGCCGCTCGGCCAGTCGCTGCGACGGTGTGTTGGCCGGGTCGATGCAGTGGATCACCTCAGTCCAGCCCAGTGCGTCAAACGCGTAGTCGATGGCCGCCGTGGCCGCTTCGACCCCATAGCCCCTGCCCTGCGCGTCGGGATGCAGGGCCCAGCCCACTTCCGTGCCGGGCCAGCCCTCGGGCCGCCAGGGCCCGATCCGTCCCAGCCACAGCCCGGTGTCCCGCTCGATCACGGAGAACATCGACACGCCCGTCAGGCTCCACGCCCCGGCCATGGTCATGAAGCCGCGCCAGGCCGTCGCCGCCGGCTGGGCCCCGCTGAGGAAGCGCGCCGCTTCGGGGTCGGCCATCATCTCGGCCCAGCGAGGAAAGTCCTCCATCGCAATCGGGCGCAGCGTCAGCCGCTCAGTCTGAAGAACCGGTCCGGTCAAAGCAGATACTCCCGCTCAAGTTCATAGTGACTGCCGCCGTGGGCGAGCACGCTGGAGTACAGGCCGAAGCGGTCAATCCGGATCGCGGGCGATTTCAGCAGGTTGTGGCCCGCGATCCAGGCGCCGATCCGGTCAGGATTCACATGCGGCTTGAGATAGGCCAGCGTCAGATGCGGGCGGTACTCCCGACGCTCGATCGGAATGCGGGCCCGCTCGGCCGCGGACCGGCAGCGGCCAGCCAGCACGGACAGTCGCTCGTTCGGCTCGACCCCCGCCCACAGGGTGGACAGGCGGTGGCCGTCGCCGAAAGCTCCCACGCCGCTGAGGGCGACCTCGAAGGCTCCGCCCGCCGCGGCGCGCTCCAGCTCGGCCGCCAGATCGTCGGCCCGCTGTTCCGCCACCTCGCCGTAGAAGGCCAGGGTGATGTGCAACTGCTCCGCCGTGCGCCACTTCGCGCCGGGCAGGCCGCTCTGGCGGCGCGCCAGCGTCGCGGCCACGTCGTCGGGAACCGTCAGGGCGGTGAACAACCGGACCATGCGACCGTTCGTAGCGGCTGAAACCCGACCGCCCAAGTCCGGTTTTCCTTGCGGAAGGGCCGGCCACGCCCGATATTTGTGCAAAGGTCGGGTTACCCGGCCGAATGGAGGAATGGGTTTCGCGATGAGCGATTTCAGAAACGGCTACTCGATGCCCGCACAGGCAGACATGTCGGTCGATGCGGGCCTGCGCAGCTTCATGCTGGGCGTGTACAACAAGCTGGCT
>DASRWP010000049.1:0-3183 GCA_035654535.1 Brevundimonas sp. | reverse complement strand
GGTGGAACCAGCCGGAGAAATTGCCAGCCCCGTTGCACACGATGGTGTCGGCGGGAAGTTTCTCACGGAGGAGTGCGACGCACGGGCCGAGGTCGAGCTTCACGCCTTCGCGCGGCGCAGGCTCGCTCCACCGGCGCCACTGGGCATGGGCTTCGTGACCGGCGCCGAACGGGCAAAGATCTGGCTCGTCCCAACTGTCCAGCGCCTGCGCGAACTCGCCCATGTCAGCGCAGATCGGCAGGTCGGCATGATAGACCCGGCCGAGTTCATTCGGGTCGGGATGGACGTGGACCAGCGTTTGGCCCGGGTGATCGGGAGTGATCAGCGAGTAGCCTTCGGTGGTCGATTCGCCGAGGCGCGCGCCCACGACCAGCAGCAGATCGGCGGCGCGAACGCGGTCGAGCAGTTCTGGGTTGGGGCCGTAGCCGAGGTTGCCGGCATAGACCGGGCAGTCGTTGGCAATCGCGTCCTGGCGGCGGAAGGCGGCGGCGACGGGAATTCCCACGCGGCTCGCCCAGGCGCTGAAGTGGTGCGCGGCGCACGGCCCCCAGTCGGCCCCGCCGACGATCGCGATCGGCGCCGCGGCGTCCTTGAGCAGATCGTGCAGGGTGGCGATGGCCGAAGGGTCGGGGTGCTCCACGACCGGCGGGACGGGCAGGCGGTCGGGAACCGTGACTACGTCGCGCAGCATGTCCTCGGGAAGCGCGAGCACGACCGGGCCGGGCCGGCCGGCGGTGGCGACGCGCCAGGCGCGGGCGACATATTCGGGAATGCGGCTGGCATCGTCGATCCGTGCCGTCCATTTGGCTATCGGCGCGAAGAAGGCGGGAAAGTCGATCTCCTGAAAGCCCTCGCGGTCCTTGTCGCGGCGATCGAGGTCACCGACGAACAGGATCATCGGGGTCGAATCCTGAAAGGCGACATGGACCCCGGGCGAGGCGTTGGTGGCGCCCGGACCGCGGGTGACGAAGGCGACCCCGGGGCGCCCGGTCAGCTTGCCGTCCGCCTCGGCCATGTAGGCGACCCCGCCCTCCTGCCGGCACACCACGACGTCGATCTCGGGCGTGTCGTGAAGCGCGTCGAGCACGGCGAGGAAGCTTTCGCCCGGGACGGTGAACAGGCGATCGCAGCCCTGGATGCGGAGCTGGTCGACGAGCAGGCGCCCGCCGGTGCGAGGGGTGGGGTCGGTCATGGGGTGGGCTTTAGCCAATGCGGCATCAGGCTCAAACCACCTTCCACCGGAACCCATGCCTGCGCTACCATGTTGCATGATCATGAACCGTCGTTTTCGCGCCAGGGAAGAACCACGCTGGGACGCTCGCGTGGTCGCCCGACGGGAGATGACCTACCACGAGGGTCCGTCGGACCACGACGACCGTCCTGCCCACGTGCGCGCCGCGTCGGGCCTCAGCGCCTTTCGCGAGTATCTCGCGGTGATCCAGGACGATGCCAACTGGCTGGCGCTGATCGACGCCGACCAGCGGGTCACGGCTATCCCGCTTCCGCCGAGCCCCGCCGGCGACCGCGTGTTCAGCAAGACCCGCGGCAACCAGGCGGACAAGTATGACTTGGAAGCCTGCGTGACCGTGACGACGGGTGACAGGTGCGAACTGGTCGGCTTCTCGTCGGGTTCGCGGACGGAACGCGAATGGGTCCTCCGGGTGCATGAGGAGGGCGATGCCGGGAAGCTCGAGGCCGAGTTCGTGCCCGCGCCGGCCTTCTACGCCGCGATGCGGGACGAAAAGTCGTTCAGCGGCGCGGGGCTCAATATCGAGGGCGCACTGACCCTGGACCATGACTGCATACGGGTCTTCCAGCGCGGCAATGCGGACCCGTGTGACGGGCTGGAACCGATCGACTCCACGGCCGATTTCTCCTGGGCGGACCTGTGTGCACATCTGAGCGCGCCGGATCGCCATCCGCCACCGGCTGTTGGCAATATCCGCAGCTATGATCTCGGTACCTTGAACGGCGTCCGACTGACCTTCTCGGATGCCGAGCATCTCGGGAACGGACGGGTCCTGTTCTCCGCGTCGGCCGAGGATCCCGAGACGGGCGACATCAGCGGATCGGTGCTCGGGATCATCGAGGCGGAGGGCGAGGCGAGATGGACCCACCTGACAGATGAGGAGGGCCGGCCCTTCGAAGGGAAGATCGAGGGGCTGACCATCGATCCGAAGGACCCTGCAAAGGTGTATTTCGTGATCGACGACGATGACGAGAACACGCCCTCACGGATCTTCCACGCAGTGGTGAGCGCCGAGATGCTGTGCGCTGTACCCGCAAAAGCCGGCGAGGACTTCCGTCACCGGATGTGAGGCGAGGGTAGGCGGGCCCTGCTCAGGCCGAACGAAGCCTGCCTTCGACCAGCGCGATCGCCTGCGCCAGCGCGGCTTCGGCCTCGAGGTCGCTGGTATCGATCAACATCGCGTCCGCGGCCTGGAGCAGCGGTGCGGCCGAGCGGCCGGAGTCGCGCTCGTCGCGGGCGCCGAGGTCGATGAGGACGTCCTCGAGGTGGACGGGAAGGCCTGCGGCGGTGAGCTCGGCGTGGCGGCGGCGGGCGCGCTCTTGCAGGCTGGCGGTGACGAACAGCTTGGCGGTGGCGTTGGGGGCGATGACCGTGCCGATATCGCGGCCGTCGAGCACCGCGCCGTCCGGGCCACCAGTGAACTCGCGCTGGCGCTCGAGCAGGGCGGCGCGGACCGCGGGGTAGGCGCTGACCCGGCTGGCGACCCCGCCGACCATCTCGCTCTTGAGTTCGGGATCGTCCATCAGGCCGGAGATGTCGTCGCAGGCGCGCAGGGCAGCGAACTCGCTGTCCGGGTCGCCGCCCCAGCGCAGCAGCGAGAGCGCAACGGCGCGGTAGAGCTTGCCGGTGTCGAGGTGCGGAAGGCCGAAATGGCGGGCCAGGCCGCGCGACACAGTGCCCTTTCCGCTTGCGGCGGGACCGTCGACGGCGATGACGAGGGGAGGGGTCTCCATGGGCGCGGGCTTTGACAGCCACCCCCCTCTATGGCAAGGCGCGCGCCGATCCGGCCGGGGCAGTGATGCCGCCGGCCTTAGTCAGTTGGCCCTTATTTACGTTGGAGAGTCTCAGCCCATGGTGAAGCCCGAATGGGGCGCCAAGCGCACCTGCCCCAAGTGCGCGACCCGTTTCTACGATCTCGGCAAGGACGATCCGGT
>DASRWP010000048.1:0-1690 GCA_035654535.1 Brevundimonas sp. | reverse complement strand
GAGGACAATTCCCTGCGCCGCACGTTGACGGGTGAGGGGACCTTCACGGTCATCTCGGCCGACGCCTCCGCCTGAGCCGCCAACGCCAAGAAAACACGAGAGAAACGACCATGGCCAAGCCTGATCTGAAAATCTATCGCGAGCGTATGGAAAAGTCCGTGGCGGCGCTGAAGGAAGAGTTCAATGGCCTGCGCACCGGCCGCGCCAACGCCGGCCTGCTGGAGCCCGTCCGGGTCGAGGCCTATGGCTCGGCCTCGCCGCTGAACGCCGTCGCCGCCATCAGCGTGCCCGAGCCGCGGATGATCTCGGTCAGCGTCTGGGACAAGTCCATGGTCGGGCCGGTGGAAAAAGCCATCCGCGCCGCGGGACTGGGCCTGAACCCGATCGTGGACGGCACGACGCTCCGGATTCCGGTCCCGCCGCTGACGGAGGAGCGCCGCAAGGACCTCGCCAAGCTGGCGGGGAAATACGCCGAGCAGCAGAAGATCGCCGTCCGCAACGTCCGGCGTGACGCCAACGAGGACTTGAAGAAGGCTGAAAAGGCCGGCGAAATCAGCCAGGACGAGCAGAAGAAGATGGAGACCGAGGTCCAGAAAGACACGGACGCGGCCATCAAGCGCGTCGACGAGGCCTTGCGGAGCAAAGAAGCTGAAATCATGCAGGTTTGAGGCGCGAATTGCCGTAAGTAGAGCGCCATCATGCCCGCCCCGCCTTCCGAGACCCTGACGCCGTCCCCCGGACCGCTCCACGTCGCCCTGATCATGGACGGCAACGGACGGTGGGCCGAGCGGCGCGGCCTGCCCCGCGCCATGGGTCATCGGGAGGGCGTGCAGGCGCTGAAGCGCACCGTGCAGGCGGCTCCGACCCTGGGCATCCGCTGCCTGACGGTGTTTGGTTTCTCGACGGAGAACTGGCAGCGGCCGGCCGAAGAGGTGTCGGACCTGATGGGGCTGGTTCGGTCCTATGTCGCCAGCGACCTCAAGCGGCTGGAGCGCGAGGGCGTGCGGGTCCGTGTACTGGGTCGCCGCGCGGGCCTCCCGTCCGATATCGCCGCCATCGTCGAACGCGCGGAGGCCACGACCGCCCACAACGACAAATTCCTGCTTCAGGTCGCCTTCAACTACGGCGGACGAGCCGACATCATCGACGCCGCCCAGCGCTACGTCGATCTGGCCTTGGCAGGCGAGGCTCCGGGCCGGCTGGACGAGCGGACTCTTGCTCTCGGCCTTTCCACCGCCGGCGGCCCCCCGGTGGATGTGATCGTCCGCACCTCTGGCGAGCAGAGGCTGTCGAACTTCCTGCTGTGGGAAGCCGCCTACGCCGAGCTGGTCTATCAGAACGTGCTCTGGCCAGACTATGGGCCGGCGGCGCTTGCGGACGTGGTTGAGCAGTACCAGAACCGCGACAGGCGTTTCGGCGGCCGGCCCGCGCCCGGCGTGTCGCCGGCGCCCGCCCTCGCGGTGGGCTGATGGCGGTCAAGGCGGGCGACATTGGTCTGAGAGCCGCCTCGGCTGTCGTTCTGGCCCCCGCCGCCGTCCTTGCGATATGGGCCGGCGGGCTGTGGTTCCTGGGCCTCATGCTGGCGGCGTGCGCCTTGCTGGCGGTCGAATGGGCGATGATGAGCGCCGCCCGCGCGTGGCGCATCATGGCCGGGGCAGTCGCCTTCGGTCTCGTCGCCGGCGTGGTCGCA
>DASRWP010000047.1:0-2482 GCA_035654535.1 Brevundimonas sp. | reverse complement strand
GTAGCTGCCGCCGTAGGCCACCACCAGCGTCGGGTTGTAGGCCACCTCGGTCTGACGCCACAGCTGGTGGACGTCGTCGTAGAGGTTGGCCAGCGGCACCGAGTGCTCGATGGTCGTGTGGCCGTCGACGATCATCGACATGTTGTGCTGGAACAGCGAGCCCCCCTCGGGGACGACCATCATGTTCAGCCGGCGGGCGGCCTCGATGATCTGCTGGCGCTGGTCGCGGCGGGGCTGGTTGTAGCTTTTCACGCTCCACGCCCCGACCGCTTGCATCCGACGGAGGGCCGACAAGGCGTCCTCGAGATTCTCCACCTTGACCGTTCCCGCCGTGGTCGCGCCGTACAGGATCGAGCCGGTCGAGAAGATTCGAGGCCCGGTCACGCGCCCGGCGCGGGCCAGTTCGCTGTGGGCGAAGATCTCGCTCGTATCGTTGGACGGGTCATGGATGGTCGTGACGCCGAAGGCGAGGGCGGCGTAGTTGATCCAGCTCTGCTCAGGGATGATCTCGTCGGAGCCCATCGAGCCGTGCCAGTGGGCGTCGATGAGGCCGGGCATGATGGTCTTGCCAGCCATGTCCATGACGGGGACGCCCGCCGGGACGGGGGTGGAGGAGGCCGGGCCGATGGCCTCGATGCGGTTGCCGTCGATGATGACGACGCCGTTCTCGATCACCTCGGCGCCGTTCATGGTGATCAGACGCGCGCCGGTCAGGGCCATGCGGCCTTCCGGCCGGTCGGCCGCGGCGGTGAAGCCGATGTTGATCCCGCGCTCGTCCGGCTTGGGCAGGTCCTGGGGCGCGCCTTCGACGAAGGCGAACGACTGGTTCAGGTCGCGGGAGAAGAGTTCCGGACCGAGCGACCACTGCAGCCGGCGTGAATCGCCCGACCAGCTCAGCCATTCGCCTGCGTCGCGGGTAACGCGCGCCTGCGGCAGCGACTTGCCTTCCGGGCTTACGGAGATGGGCCGACCAGCAAGCACGAACGGCGCGACGTAGGCGTTGAACCGCTCGGTCCAGCCAATCCAGCGCCCGTCCGGAGAGATGGCGAACTCGTTGGCCCATTCCGAGGTCAGGTGTGTCCGGGCGTCCTCGCCGTCCAGATTCATCGAGACGAAGGTGCGCTTGTCACCGTCGCGACCCGAGAGGAACAGCCGCTGGCTGTCGGCCCCGAACTGGGGGGCCACGCCGTCGTCAGTGATGAACTCCGGTTCGCCGCCCGCCGCCGGGATCCGGTAAACGCCGGGATCGCGGCTCCACAGGCCGCTGGTCAGGAAGCCGTCGCTGACTTTGCGGTAGACGATGGTCCGTCCGTCGGGAGAAAAGGTCGGCTCGATATAGTGGCCCGGGCGGCTGGTCACGACGCGGCCTTCACCACCGGAGACCGGAACGACGCGGATGGAGCCGAATTCCTGATCGTCCCACGTCGTGTAGACGACCGACCGGCCGTCGCGTGACCAGGCCGGGTAGAGCTCGAAATGGTCGGATTGGCGCGTCAGGCGGCGCGCGGTTCCGGTCGGCAGGTCGCGGATCCAGAGATTGCCAAGCGCCTCGAACACGACCCTCGAGCCGTCCGGCGAGGGACGGGCCCAGCGGATCATCTTCACGTCGAACCGCTCCGGCGCGACTTCGACCGGGAAGCGCACCGTGTCCTGAACCCGCCGGGTGTCGGCGACGTGGAACGGGATTTCGGAGACCGCGCGCGACGTCACGTCCACGCGCTGGATCTTGCCCCCGGCCCAGAAGACGATCGAGCGGTTATCCGGCGTCCAGCTGATGGCCGGATAGACGCCGTGGATCGCCCAGGTTTCCTGGAGGTCGCGGTCGAGGCCGGAAAAGACTGGCGTCTCTCGGCCGGACTCGATGTCCAGGACGTAGAGGGTCGACTGGTAACGAACGCGCCGGATGAAGGCGAGCGACTTGCCGTCCGGCGAAGGTGTGGGGCGGATCGATCCGCCCGGACCGGTGACATAGGGGTCGATCTCGCCCGTCTCGCGGTCGAGGCGGCGGATGACATAGATCTGGGTGTTGACGTCCTTGCTGTACTCGAAGGTTGTACCCGGCGTCGCATCGTCGCTGAAATAGAGGTAGCGGCCGTCGGGCGAGAAAGCGGGTTCGCCCGTGTCCTTCTGGGGCGTGCGCTTCTCCGTCATCTGCACGCCGTCGCCGCCCGAGCGGTGATACATCCACATCTCGCCCGCGCCGAGCGACCGCGACGAAGTGAAATGTTTCCGGGCGACGATGAACTCACCATCGGGAGACCAGTCCGGCTGGCTGAGCAGCCGGAACTTCTCCTTCGATATCTGGACCATGTTCGAGCCGTCACTGGCCATTGTCCAGATATTGTCGCCGCCGCCGCGGTCTGAGGTGAAGGCGATGTGGCGCCCGTCCGGCGACCATTTCGGCTGCATGTCCCAGGCCACACCGCTGGCGATGGCGCGGGCCTCGCCGCCGGCGATGGGCATGACATAGGTGTCGCCCAGC
>DASRWP010000046.1:0-5446 GCA_035654535.1 Brevundimonas sp. | reverse complement strand
CTTCGATCTTCCCGTGTCGGTCGGCCTCGAGCGCGCCTTCGGGCGCGGTCTGTTCGAGACGCGGTTCGAGTCCAAGGGGCTGGATTTCCACGAGCGCTTGCGGGCCGGCTTCCTCGACATCGCCGCCCGGCGTCCCGAACGCTGCGTCGTGATCGACGCCGAAGGCGATCAGGAGGCTGTCGAGGCGCGCATCCGGTCGCGCGGATGATCCGTCACAGCAGCCGCGCCTGCACAGCGTCGCGGATGCGCGCCTCGACGGTGTCCAGATCGCCCTCGGCGTCGATCACGACGCAGCGATCATGATGCTTCGCGGCTATGTCGAGGAAGCCAGCCCGCAGCCGCTCGTGGAACTCCAGGCCCTTGGACTCGAACCGGGTCTCGAACAGGCCGCGCCCGAAGGCGCGCTCAAGCCCGACCGACACGGGGAGGTCGAAGATCAACGTCAGATCGGGCTGGGTCTCCTGAACGATGGCCGAATCCAGGGCCTCGATGAAGGTCGCAGGCGTGCCCCCGACGACGCCCTGATACGCGCGACTGGAATCGGCGAAGCGGTCGCACACCACCCACCGCCCGGCCTCCAGCGCTGGCCGGATCGTCTTCTCGAGATGGTCGCTGCGGGCCGCAAACATCAGCAGGGTCTCGGTCATCGGCGACCAGCGGCCGGCGTCGCCATTCAGGGCGATGTTGCGGATGTCCTCGGCGCCGGTCGAGCCGCCGGGCTCGCGGGTTTGCACAACCTCCAGCCCCCGCGCCCGCAGCCAGTCGACAAGACGCGTCGCCTGTGTGGACTTTCCGGTCCCCTCGCCGCCTTCGAATGTAATGAATCTGCCCTGGGTCACCGGCGCACAATGGCGGCGCCGGCCTCGCGCGCAAGCCTCAGCGCGAGGAAATCAACAGGGCGTCAGCGTAGCCGCGCGCAATCACGGCCTGACGCGCCTGTTCGGCGGCGTTCGGGTCCGACCATGGGCCGACCAGCACCCGAAACGACGGGTGGCCGTCCGCCACCGTCGCCTGCTCGCCCAGGCGGTCAGCCGCCCTCCGGGCGGCGTCACGGTCGGAAAAGGCGCCGGCCTGAACCCAGAAGCCGTCGGGAGCGGCCGGACGTTCGGACGGCACGACACGCGCCTGCTGCAGCCGCGGTCCGCCGCCGAGACGCGGCGCCGGCCCCAGATAACGCACCCGCACCTCGCCAACCCCGCTCCCGACAAGTCCCAGCGATTCGGCGGCGGCCCGGGACAGGTCGATGATCCTCCCGTCAACGAACGGCCCACGGTCGTTGATCCGCACCACCACGCGGCGGCCGTTGGCGACATTCGTCACTTCGACCAGTCCCGGCAGCGGCAGGGTCTTATGGGCGGCCGTGAGGGCGTTCATGTCGAAGCGCTCGCCTGTCGCGGTCGAGCGCCCGTGGTGCTGATCTCCGTACCATGAGGCCAGCCCCGTCTCGTCGTATCGAGGCTGCTCTTCGGGCCGGTACCAGCGACCGCGCACCTGATAGGGCCGCATCGTGCCCGCGACGATCGGAGCCGGATCGTCGACGACCGGCAGCCCTCCGGCGCGCGGCCCACCGGCGCAGGCCGCCGACATCGACAGGATGCCGAGGATGAGCGGCAGTCTGAGAAGGATGGATCCCTGCATCGGCCTCGCCTGCGAAGGCCGCCACAATGCCGGGAGAGATTTCCCCTTTGGTTAACGCCGCGTTTGCCCTATGCGGCCCTTCCCCTCGGCGGACGTGGCCGAGGTTCAGCCTTGAACCGTGGGCCGCGCCGACCTAGGAGCGGGCGACGGTTCGATCGGGCCGGAATGGAAGTGTGGCCGAGTGGTTTAAGGCACTGGTCTTGAAAACCAGCGACGGTGCAAGCCGTCCGTGGGTTCGAATCCCACCGCTTCCGCCACGTCTCCGACCGGACGTCTCAGTGCGTCCAGGGTTGCTTGCGGAAGGTGGCGAAATTGTCCGCATAGGCCTTCAGGATGACCGGCGGGTCCTGCGGGGCCTGCAGGCGGAACGGGATGCCGTAGCGCTCCGCGTAGGCCACAGCCTCCTCGGCTGTTTCGAAGGTCAGCCGGACCTGGCCGTTCATGTCGCTGGAGCTGGTCCAGCCCATCAGCGGGTCGACGGTGCGCGCCGATGCGGGCTCAAACTCCAGCCGCCAGTCCGTCGCCCTGGCCTTGCCGGACTGCATGGCGGTCTTGGCCGGGCGGTAGATGCGGGCGAGCATGGGCCGGTCTCTATCTGTCTAACCAGAAGACTTGGTCGGAGTGAGAGGATTCGAACCTCCGACCCTCTGGTCCCAAACCAGATGCGCTACCAGGCTGCGCTACACTCCGGCGGCGGGATTTGACACACTCGACGCCGCGCCGCAACGCGCTTGGCCTGCTTATTCGGCGAAGAAGGGGTGTCGGACCCGATCGCCCGGTCGGGCGCCGATCTCGTCGGCCCGCCCTGCCCGAAGCTCCAGCACGCCGCTGGCCGGGCCGTTGGAGGGCAGCACCACGTCGGAATTCGGCGTGGCGTTCCGGGCGATCGAGACGATCCGGCCGTTCGGATCGATATAGAGGATGTCCAGCGGGCTGGGCGTGTTGCGCATCCAGAAGCCGCGCTCGGCGACGTCGGGAAACTGGAAGAGCATGCCCCGGTCGTCGGCCAGCGGCTCGCGGAACATAAGACCGCGCTGGCGCTCGGCGTCGTCGTCCGCGATCTCGACCATGAACCGGTGCTCGCCGCTGGACGTGGTGACGGTGAGGGGCTCCAGCGGGTTGCCCTGGGCGTCCTTCGGCGTTCCCGCGCCCGCGCAGGCCCCCACAAGTACGACCGAAAAAAGGGCCCCAAGCATTCCGCGAGCGATCATCGTCTCACACCCTCTTCGAGGCGGATCCGTTATCCGCCCGGTCTGATTTCTGCGACCACAAGCCCTTTCGGACCCTCGGCGAACCGCACGGCCACCGGCTCGCCGGGCGCCAGGTCATCCAGTCCGCAACGCCTGAGCGTTTCGACATGGACGAAGATATCCCCCGGGGCTCCATCGCGCACTACGAATCCGTAGCCCTTGATCCGATTGAACCATTTGACCACCGCGGACTCCAGCGGACCGGCCGCTTCGTCGGTCGCTGTCAGCGAGGCCGCGGACTGCCGTAGCCCAATATAGCCCGCGCGGACGGGCGCCGCCGCTTGCGCCGGATCGCCTTCGCCGACGTCCTGAACCTCGATCACCTGCCAGCCCTTGGGCCGCCTGGCGCAGTCGCAGACGATCGGGGCGCCCTCCGGAGCCGTGTCACGGCCGGAATCCCGCAGGGTGGAGATGTGCAGGAGGACATCCTTCATATCGGTCAGGGACGGATCGTCGGGCACGATGAAACCGTACCCCTTGCCCGGATCGAACCACTTCACCCGCCCGGCGATACGCACTGCGGCGGCAGTCTCAACGCCCTCGTAATCAGACACGGCCTTCCCCCCGCTCGCAAACCCGGCAAGCGGCGTTTATTTAACACGGTTCTGTGAAGGTCGGAAAAGCGAAAAACACTGGTTTCGCGCCGTAAGTCGGAATTCGGTCAGAATAACCTTACGTTGGGTCAACACGCTCCCGGGGCTGCGGCCTCGCCCGGCGGCCACCACGAGTCGCCTCGTCCGCATGCATTTACACGGCTGCAGCGCACCCCGGGCTCGATTTGGCGATGTGGGGGATCGCTCCGCGCTGGCAGTCCCTAGGGGAGTCGAACCCCTCTTTTCAGGTTGAAAACCTGACGTCCTAACCGATAGACGAAGGGACCGCTGCGCGGAGAGCGGGCGATATAGCCGCCGATTCCGGGGCGTGCAAGCCGCAACGCGGAACAGCGGCAGACATTTTTGCGTCGCGGGCGGACAGGGGACGGCCGGTCAGGCCATCCTCGGATCCGCCACATCCTCGATCTCGAACTGGACGCCGCGACGCCCGTTCCAGTCATCGGCCTTCAACCGCCCCACGACAGACAGCCCGCCCTGTCCCGCAAGAAGCGACTGTCCGCCGGGCAGGTCGGCGCAGCGCCACGCGATGGCTCTCACGGATGCGCCGTCAGGTCCGACCAGACGGCAACGAACGTGACCCCCGGTCATGGCGACGGCGTCCCTCACAGCCACTCGCTCAAGCGCGAACAGGGGTTCCGGATTGGCCGGTCCGTACGGCGCCAGTTGTTCGAACTGCTCGAACAGATCCCGGGTCGCCGCGGATGGATCGATCAGCGCGTCGATCTCGACCAGGTCCAGCGCCTCGGCGGCGGCCTGTTCGGAAGTCATGCGCGCGTTGAGGAAGTCCCGGAGCTGGCCCACGCCGTCGGCGCGAACAGTGAGGCCGGCGGCCATGGCATGGCCGCCTCCCGCGATCAACACGCCCTCTTCCCAGGCCGCCTGGACCGCCCGGCCAAGGTTCATCCCGGGTTGCGATCGGCCGGAACCCTTGCCGAGGCCGTTGACCGCGTCGATGCCGATCACGACCACCGGCTTGCGCCACCGCTCGCGGAGCCGGCCGGCCACGATGCCGACCACGCCCGGGTGCCAGTCGTCGCCCTCGATCACCACGACGGCCGAGCCATCCGCGTGAGCGCCGGTCGCCTCAACCCTGCGCGTGGCCTGATCCGTCACCAGCCGCTCCACCTCGCGTCGCGAGACGTTCAGCGCGTCCAGCTCGTGCGCCAGTTCGCGCGCCTCTTCTGGATCGTCGGTCGAGAGCAGCCGCGCGCCGAGGTCGGACTTGCCGATCCGCCCGCCCGCGTTGATCCGGGGCCCGAGGATGAAGCCGGCGTGGTTCGACTTGGCCGGACCCGGCTCCGCGCCGGCGGCGGCCAGCAGAGCCTTCAGTCCCGGATTGCTCCACTCGGACATGACCCGCAGCCCGAGGCTGGTCAGGGCGCGGTTGAAGCCCGTAAGGGCGGTGACGTCGCAGATGGCTCCCATCGCCGCCAGATCCAGCCAACGGCGGATATCGGGCTGCTCCAGATCCTCGAAGAGGCCTCGGCGCCGCGCCTCACGGTTCAGCGCAGCCAGCAGCACGAACACCACCCCCGCGGCCGCGAGGTTGCCCTGCCCCGAGCTGCAGCCGGGCCGGTTCGGATTGACAACCGCGGCGCAGACCGGCGGATGCTCGCGCATCATATGGTGGTCGATCACCACGACCTTGAGCCCGATGGCTGAGGCGTGCGCCACGGCTTCGTTGGCCGCCGCACCGCAATCGACCGTGATGACCAGCTCGGCCCCCGACGCCTTCAGCGTTTCGAAGGCGCGGGCGCTGGGGCCGTAGCCCTCGGTCAGCCGATCGGGCACATAGATCGGCAACTCGGCGCCCATGGCCCGGAACCAGCGCACCAGCAGCGCCGCGCTGGACGCCCCGTCGACGTCGTAGTCGGCGAAGACGTGGATCGAGGCCCGGGCCGCCAGCGCATCGAGGATGGCGTCGGCGGCCGCGTCCATGTCCAT
>DASRWP010000045.1:0-5402 GCA_035654535.1 Brevundimonas sp. | reverse complement strand
GGGTGCTGTTCATGGCGTCTATTTAGGCGTTGATTCCGTCCGGCGCGATGCCAAGGTCGCGGCTGTTCACAGGCGCGAGGAGGGCGACGTGCAGCCAGGCACCAGTTTTATCGGCATCGGCGTCGCTCTGGGGGTGTCAATCGGCACGGCCCTGGGCATCGCGATGGACAATCTGGCGCTGGGGATCGGCCTAGGCGTCGCCATCGGCCTCGGAGTCGGCGTGGCTCTGGACCAGTCCCGGCGCAAGCGGTCGGACGGCGCCGACGGGAGCGGCGGCTCGTCAGCGGGCGAGGGCGGGTCTCGTCGTGACGACGACCACGGCGACAGCGGCTCTGACGGCGGCGACGGCGGTGGTGGAGGCGGCGACTAGCGTCCGAGCTTCGCCAGCACCGCTTTCGCAGCCCGCTCCGTTTCCGCCAGCGGCTCGTAGTCCCAGCGGTCCAGCGTCCCGTCGAACGGCCGCGCTGCGCCGCGCTGCTTCAGGTCGGCGTGGAGGCGCGCGAACTTGCCGGGCGGTTTCAGTGGAAGCATCGGCAGGATGTGGACAGGCTTGCCCGTCGATGCAGCCTCCGCGGCCATGTTGGCGCTGTCCTCGGTGACGAGGATGTGGTCGGCGTAGTGCAGAAAGGCAAAATATGGGTTGGGACCGGTCCCGTCCCAGATGAAGCGCGGAAAATCGGGGTTCACGCTCATCTCAAGCGTGAAGACCTCCCTCGCGTCGGTGGGTGTACGGCGGGAATACGTCACCATGGCTGAGCCGCCGGCGGCCTCGACCGCATCGCCTGCGCTCATCGCAAGTTCCGCGGCATGGGCCCCGGTCAGGTCGAAGGCGGCCGACCGGCCGCCGATCAGGATCGCCACGCGGGGGCGGGGAAGGGCGGACAGCGCAGCCTCGAACCCCGCCGCGCCCTCGGCCAGCCGCTCAGGGGTGACCCTGTGGGGCGAGCCGGTGATCGACAGCACGTTCGGCCCTGCGACCGCGTCATGGGCCGGAGCAATCACCAGACCATATGCGTCCCGCTTCCAGCGCGGGTCCTGCGTCTGCACCACCAGCGTCTTGCCGCCGGAACGCCGCCTCACGCGGGCCGACAGGGGCAGCGTCGCCCGTCCGGTAGCGATCCACAGGTCGGGCCACGCCTCGCCCGGCGCCGGGGCGGCCGAGTCGGCGGAGGGATGCAGCATGGCGCCCGTCTTCAGCGCCGAAGGAAGCTTGTCGAACAAGCCGCGCCAACGGATGCGCTTTATTGTGATTTCGGCCGGTTCAAGCCGCTGCACGGCTTCCGCCAGACCCAGCGCCTGGTTCTCCATTCCGGTCCGGCCGTCGGAAACCACCCAGATGGAGAGCGGGAGGGTCACGCCGTTTCTGCGGCGACGATCCAGCACATGGCCTCGACCTTGTTGCCGTCCGGGTCGCGAAGGAAGGCGGCGTAGTAGCCGGGAGCGTATTCCGGCCGCGGGCCCGGCAAACCGTCGCTGAATCCCCCGGCCGCGAGACCCGCTTCATGAAAGGCTACGACCGCTTCCGGTCCCGAGGCGTTGAAACAGACATGGGCGCCCGCCGCCCCGGCCATACCCCGGCCGTCGCGCGGCACATTGGCCCAGAACTCGGGAAAGGACCGGCCATAGCCGATGCCAGACCCGTGCTCCATGATCCGGCGAGCGCCGACCACCGCAAGCACGGCGTCGTAGAAGGCTCCTGCGCGGTGCAGGTCCGTGACGCCGACCGAAACGTGCGACACCAGAGGGCGGCTCGTTTCGGCGGGCTTGGTCACCGGCCTATTTCCACTCGACCTTGAGGATTTCGTAGGCCTTGACCCCGCCGGGGGTGTTGACCTCGACAACGTCGCCGACCTCCTTGGAGATCATGGCGCGGGCGATCGGCGAGGAGACCGAAACCTTGCCTGCCTTCACATCAGCCTCGTGCTCGCCGACGATCTGGTAGCGGGCCTCGTCCTCGGTGTCTTCGTCGACGACCGTGACCGTGGCGCCGAATTTGACCTGCGAACCGTCCAGCTTGGAAACATCGATCACCTGGGCGCGGCTGATCTTGTCCTCGATCTCGGCGATCTGGCCCTCGATCCAGCCCTGACGCTCCTTGGCCGCGTGATACTCGGCGTTCTCAGACAGGTCGCCATGCTCGCGCGCTTCCGAGATGGCCGAGATTACGCTCGGCCGCTCCACGGACTTCAATTGCTTCAGCTGATCGTCGAGGACACGGTAGCCCTCGGCCGTCATCGGCACTTTTTCCATATGGCGTGAATTTCTGAGCTATCGCCCGACTGAATGTTTCTGGAGCCATGGTCACTGGGCGCTCGCGACCGGCCAAATAGGTTAGGGCTTTCCGCCTGCCGGTTCAAGAGCTAACGCGGTTCGCGGGATCGCAGTCAGGCCGGGCGGCGACGGCGACGCTCGCGTATCTGCTGCAGACTGCCCCACAGCTTGACGCGGCGGATCATGCTCCAGGCTAGCCAGCCGACCGCCAGCAGGCCGACGATCATGAACACACCGGACACCAGCAGCACGCCGGCGGCCAGGAAGGCGAGAATGAAGGCGACGGCCGCGATCAGGGCGGCGATGACTTGAACGGTTCTTGGGCGCATGTGCCGTTAACGTGCCGGAATGACGGGGGTTGCGCCAGTGCCACGCCCGCAGACGCTTCCGCTCCAGCTGTGGCGCCGAGGCCATGCCATCAGGCGTAGCTGTATGGACCGCCTCTTTCCAGCGCCCGCCGGTAGGCGGGGCGGGCGTGGATCGCTTGCAGGAAGGCCTTCAGGCGTGGCTTGTCGGCGCTGTAACCGACCCTTGAAGCAGCCGCCTCGACCGGGAAGCTCATCATGATGTCCGCGACCGAAAAAACGTCGCCGGCGAACCACGCCGACTTGTTCAACTCAGCCTCCCAGAATGCGGTATGGGCGGCCAGCTGGGGATCGATCATGTTGGCGTTCATGGCCTTGCTGATCCCCTGGGCCACCGGCCTGACCAGCAGCGGCGCGCGTTTGGGAATGGCGGAAAAGATCAGCTTCAGCAGCAGCGGCGTCATCGCCGAGCCTTCGGCGTAGTGCAGCCAATAGGTGAGCCGCCGCGCCGCGTCCGTGCCCGACGCCGGCCTCAGACCAGCTTCGGGGCAGCGTTCCAGCAGATACTCCATGATGGCCCCGGTTTCCGCGATCCGAACGTCGCTGTCGTCGAGCACCGGCGACTTGCCGAGCGGATGGATCGCCTTCAGTTCCGGCGGGGCCAGCATGGTGGCCGGGTCGCGCTGGTAGCGCCGGACCTCGTAGGCCAGCCCAAGCTCCTCGAGCAGCCACAGCACCCGCTGGGAGCGCGAGTCATTGAGGTGGTGAACGATCATCATGGCGACGGCTCCGCTTGCCGCCGCAGTTAGCGCGGTTGACGCAGCGTCGGTCCAGCGGATTCAGACCCGGCGGCCGCTCCAGCGGCGGCGGGGGTGCGCGGCCGAGGCGGTCGGCTGACTGGCCGCCTGCCGTTGTTGCCACAGTTGCAGTGCGAGCGTAGCCAGCGCCAGCTTTCCGGCATGGCGACCCGCCATTCTGCGTCCGCCCCGGCTGAGCAGGAGGCCGCCTATGGCTGCGGCGATCTTGGGTATGGGCATGCTCGTCTCCTTGTTGAGGCTGAAACGCCGTTCGCGGCTGTTGAGTTCAGGGCGCCGTTGGCTCAAAGCCGTTGAATGAGCAACACCGAGCCCCGCCTGACGTCGCTGGCCCACGGGGGCGGGTGCGGGTGCAAGTTGGCTCCGGCCGCGCTGCAGGACATCCTCAGGCATCTCCCGGCCGGCACGCCCTTCGCCGACCTTATGGTGGGAAACGAGACGTCGGACGACGCAGCGGTGTGGCGTCTGAACGACCAGCAGGCGTTGGTGGCCACCACGGACTTCTTCATGCCGATGGTCGATGACCCGTTCGACTTCGGCCGCATCGCCGCGACCAACGCCCTGTCCGACGTCTACGCCATGGGCGCGACCCCGATCTTCGCCCTTGCCTTGGTCGGGATGCCGGTGAACATCCTGTCGCCCGGGACCATAGGGCGCGTCCTTCAGGGTGGCGCGGCGGTGTGCGCGGCGGCGGGCGTGCCGATCGCCGGCGGCCACTCGATCGACAGTGTCGAGCCGATCTACGGTCTGGTGGCGCTCGGGCTCGTCCACCCCGAGCGGGTGCTGACCAACCGTGGCGCCAGGGCGGGGGACGTGCTGATCCTGACCAAGGCCCTCGGGGTCGGCGTGCTGAGCGCGGCGTTCAAGGCGGAACGGCTCGATGAGGCGGGCTACGGCGCCCTGATAGCCTCGACCACCCGGCTGAACACCCTCGGGGCCCGGCTGGCCGGCATGGCGGGAATTCACGCCGTGACCGATGTCACCGGCTTCGGCCTGCTGGGCCATGCGCTGGAGATGGCGAGGGGGTCCGGCCTGACGGTGGAACTGGACGCCCGCCCGCCGCTGCTCACAGGCGTGGAAGCGTTGGCCCGGGAGGGCGTGCGGACCGGCGCCTCAGGGCGGAACTGGACCAGCTACGGCTCTGACGTGCAGCTGCCCGCGGACTTGCCGGATCGGCGCCGCGACCTCCTGACGGATCCCCAGACGTCGGGCGGGCTGCTGATTTCGGTCGCCGCGGATCAGGCCGGGGCCGTGCTCGCTCTCGCCCTTCAGG
The DNA here is from genome assembly GCA_035654535.1 of Brevundimonas sp. Lineage (GTDB taxonomy): Bacteria > Pseudomonadota > Alphaproteobacteria > Caulobacterales > Caulobacteraceae > Brevundimonas. Next base: position 738 of record DASRWP010000045.1, on the reverse strand, counting down.
ACGGATTGGCCGATACAGCCGTCGTCGGGCGCGTGGTGCAGGGGCCGGGACGGGTGATCGTCGTCGCATGATCCGGAGCGTCGTCGATCTGACCCCGGAGGCCCGCGACGGCTACGACGCGATCATCGACGTGCGCAGCCCCGCTGAGTTCGCCCTCGACCACATTCCCGGAGCCGTCAACCTGCCGGTGCTCGACGACGCCCAGCGGACCCTGGTGGGAACGGAGTATGTGCAGCGCTCCAAGTTCCTCGCGCGGCGGACAGGCGCCGCCATGGTGGCCCGCAACATCGCGGCGCATCTGGAGGGCCCGCTGGGCGACCGGAGCGGCGGGTTCAAGCCGCTGGTCTACTGCTGGCGCGGCGGGCAACGCTCGGGCGCCATGGTCACGGTCATGGATCAGGTCGGCTGGCCGGTCACGGTCCTGGAAGGCGGCTATCAGACGTGGCGGCGGCAGGTGACGGCTGGACTGTATGACGGCGCCGTCCCGCACCGGCTTGTCCTTCTCGACGGCCCAACGGGAAGCGGCAAAACGGCGCTTCTCGGGGAGTTTGCTGCGCGCGGGGGACAGACGCTGGATCTTGAGGCTCTCGCAGCCCATCGGGGCTCGCTGTTCGGCGCTGTTCCGGGCGGGCAGCCGTCGCAAAAGGCGTTCGAGACCCGCCTGTACGACGCCCTCGCGCGCCTCGACCCCGCCCGCCCCGTGCTGGTGGAGGCCGAGAGCAGCAAGATCGGCGCGCG
>DASRWP010000044.1:0-1826 GCA_035654535.1 Brevundimonas sp. | reverse complement strand
GTTCAGGTGGGTCAGGTTCAGACCTGCCGCGGCTCGCACACCCACTCCGTCGTTGACGCCGATGCGCGCCGGCTGATCGTCTACAATTCGGGCACCTCCAACGTGCGCGACGAAAAGGAACTCGCGGGCTGCGTGACCGGCGCGCCCGGCGATCCGCGCACCGCGCTGTTCCGCATCGACGTCATCGAGATTCCTCTGGCCGATCCGTCACAGTCGCGAATTATCGACAGCCCTGCCGTCTTCGCCGACCGGACCGGCCAGGTCGCGGGCCTGTGGCGCGGCGGCGACCACGGACGTGGCACACAGACCACCAGCCGAACGGACCAGTGTCACGACATCACCCTGTTCCCGGCTGCGAACATCGCCGGCGGCGCCTGCTCCGGCAACGGCATCCTGTTTGACATCTCGAACCCGCGCGAGCCGCGGCGGCTCGATGCGGTAACCGACGCCGGCTTCGCCTACTGGCACTCCGCGACGTTCAACAACGACGGGACGAAGGTGGTGTTCACCGACGAGTGGGGCGGCGGAGGCCGGCCCCGCTGCCGGGTGCAGGATCCCCGCACTTGGGGCGCGAACGCCATCTACGACATCGTCGACGGGAAGATGGTCTTCCGCAGCTACTACAAACTGCCCGCGCCGCAGACCGACAAGGAAAACTGCGTCGCCCACAACGGCTCGCTGATTCCCGTCCCCGGCCGCGACCTGTTCGTCCAGGCCTGGTACCAGGGCGGCATCTCGATCAGCGACTTCACCGACTCTGCCAATCCGTTCGAGATCGCATATTTCGACCGCGGGCCCGTCAACGCGCAGCACGGCACCATGGGCGGGTTCTGGTCGGTCTACTGGTACAACGGCCGCATCTACGGGTCGGAGATCGCCCGGGGACTCGACGTGCTGGCGCTGGAGCCGAGCGAGCACCTGACCGCCAACGAGATCGCCGCCGCCGCCATGGCTGAGGTCGGCGAGACGGTGAACCCGCAGCAGCAGTTCCCCGCCCGCTGGCCAGCCCACCCGGTCGTCGCCCGCGCCTACCTCGACCAGTTCGCCCGCACCGGCGCGCTGGGGACTGAGATCAACGGACGGATCAACGCCGCTCTCGATCTCGCCACGCCGCTGATCGAGAGCGGCGGACGCGACGCAGCCGTGGCGCGACAACTGGCGACCTTGGCCCGCGAAGTGGCCGACAGCGGCGGCCAGACGGCGCGTCATGCGGCTCTACGGGAGACGTTGTCCGGGATTGCGGCTCGCCTCGACTGAGGCGAGGTGACGGAGCTGAAGGACCAGCCAGACTTGCTTTGCTGCCAACGACAGGTTCTTGAGAATGGTCGCTTTCGGCCCGTTTCAGCTTGACCCCCTAAGCCATCGGCTAAGCGGGCCGTCGGGCGACGCCGTCCTTACGCCGCTTGCATCCCGGTTCCTGCAGACGCTCGCGCTCAGTCCGGGTGAGGTGGTGACCCGCGGGGCGCTGGTGCGCGACCTGTGGGGTGACGACTGGATCGCGGGGGACCCCGGCTTGAACCGCATTGTGAGCGAGGCTCGCCGCGCCTTGGGCGACGACGCCCGCACGCCGCGCGTCATTCAGACGGTTCACCGGCAAGGCTATCGGCTCATTGCTGGAGAGGTCGCGCCTGATTTCCGGCGGTCGTCGCGACCAACCGTGACGGTCCGCGTCTGGCTGATGGCCCTCATCACTTTCATCATCCTAACCGGTGGCTTCATCACCGTGCTCAGCCACATCGCGGACATTTTCCGGGCGGCCCGATAATTCGCGACCCATCTTCGCGATTATCGCGAACCTAGGGTTCGGCGCGATTCCTGCTTTTCCT
>DASRWP010000043.1:0-2244 GCA_035654535.1 Brevundimonas sp. | reverse complement strand
CCCACCGCTCGGCTTGTTCGTTGGCCTCTTGTCGTCAGTGCTCACGTTGCGCTCCTACACCGCGACCGGCGCCTTGATGTGCGGCCACGGCTCGTAGCCCTCCAGCACGAAGTCCTCCAGCCGGTAGGCGAACAGGTCGTCGCGCGGCGCGATGGTCATGACCGGGGCGGGCAGGGGCTCGCGGGTCAGCTGCAGCTCGGCCTGTTCGATGTGGTTCAGGTACAGGTGGGCGTCGCCGAAGGTGTGGACGAACTCGCCGGGCTCCAGCCCGCACACCTGCGCTGCCATCATGGTCAGCAGGGCGTAGGAGGCGATGTTGAACGGCACGCCCAGAAAGACGTCCGCCGACCGCTGGTACAGCTGGCAGCTCAGCTTGCCGTCGGCGACGAAGAACTGGAACAGGCAGTGGCAGGGCGGCAGGGCCATGTCGTCGACGTCGGCGGGGTTCCAGGCCGAGACGATGTGACGGCGGCTGTTGGGATTGGTCTTCAGCCCCTCGATCAGTTTGGTGATCTGGTCGATGACCCGGCCGTCGGGCGCCGCCCACGACCGCCACTGCTTGCCATAGACCGGACCCAGCTCGCCCTCGGCGTCGGCCCATTCGTCCCAGATGCTGACGCCGTTGTCCTTCAGCCACCCGATATTGGTCTCGCCGCGCAGGAACCACAGCAACTCGACGATGATCGACCGCAGGTGCAGCTTCTTGGTCGTCAGGACGGGGAAACCTTTCGACAGGTCGAACCGCATCTGCCGCCCGAAGACGCCGAGCGTGCCGGTACCCGTCCGGTCGTCCCGCCGCGTCCCGTTGTCGAGAATGTCGCGCAGCATGTTCAGATACTGCCACTCCGGATGATCGGCGGCGACGGCGCCCGTCCGGGCGTGCAGGTCTGCGAGGGCGACGGCGGCGTTCATGGCGGCAGTTGGCCCCGATTCGCGGTCCGAATCATCGTCGCGGCGCGGCACCGTCCACAGTCCTGCGATGCTATCCCCGGAAACCGTCCTCATCGAGGAACGCCTGCTCCTCCGCCGTCGTCTCCCGCCCGAGGGCGACGTTGCGGTGCGGGAAGCGGCCGAAGCGGGCGATGACGGCGTGATGGTGCTCGGCCCAGCGGTCGCTCGCGTCCCGCTCTATCCGCTGAAACAGGCTGACCTGCCGCTCCTGCAGCGCCATGTCCTCGGCATGCTGCAGCGGCAGGTAGAAGAAGCGCCGCAGGTCGGTTTCGACCGCCTGATCGAACCCGCGGTCGAGCGCCCTCAACGCGAAGGACCGCGCCAGCGGATCGGTCGCGAAGGCATGGGCCGTGCCGCGCCAGACGTTGCGCGGAAACTGGTCCAGCAGGATCAGCAGCGCCAGCGCGCCCTCCGCCGTTTCCAACCAGTCTTCCAGCCCGCGCCGGGCGGCCATGAAGTGGGCGGCCTCGAACCGCTGCCGGAATACGGCGTCGAAGGCGTCGTCCTTGGCGAACCACTTCTTCGGCCCGGCCTCTTTCCAGAAGCCGACGACGTTCGATGGCGCTATCTGTGTGTCCATGACCGCTCAGATAGCCACGCCGCTGCCCGTATTCCATGACCGCGACTGCGACCTGTCGATCATCCGCCACAAGCGGGTGGCGGTGATCGGTTACGGCAGCCAGGGCCGCACCCACGCGCTGAACCTGCGCGACTCGGGCGTCGGGGACATCTTCGTTGGCCTGAAGCCGGGCTCGGCGACACGGGCGAAGGCGGAAGCGGACGGGTTTGCGGTCTCGTCAGCCAGCGACGCCGCGGCCTCCGCTGACGTCGTCGCCGTCATGGTGTCGGACGAGGCCCACCGCGACCTGTGGCGCGACGAGCTGCAACCGAACATGCGCGCCGGCGCGGCGCTGATCTTCGCCCACGGCCTGTCGGTGCGCTTCGGCCTGGTTGAGCCGGGGCCGGACATCGACGTCATACTGGCCTCACCCAAGGGCATTGGGCCCCGCATCCGCGACCTCTACGTCGAAGGACAGGGGGTGTTCGCCCTGTTCGGCGTGCATCAGGACGCCACCGGCGGCGCGCATGCGTTGGGCCTGTCCTACTCCGCCGCTCTTGGATGCGGCCGCCGCGGCATCCTCGAAACCACCTTCGCCGCCGAGTGCGAGAGCGACCTGTTCGGCGAGCAGGTGGTGTTGTGCGGCGGTGTCGGCGAACTGATCGACGCGGCCTTCATGAAGCTGGTCGACGCCGGCTATCCGCCCGAGGTGGCGTGGTTCGAATGCTTCTACG
>DASRWP010000042.1:0-2474 GCA_035654535.1 Brevundimonas sp. | reverse complement strand
CCACGACGGCGCCCCCGTCGTCGGCCTCGCCGCCCTTCAGAGAAACCGGCTGCTGGCCCGCCTGCCCCAGGTCGGTCAGGTGGACCTGTCCCCCGACTGGTCGCGTCGCTCCATCGCTTTGGCCTGGGCCGGCAGCGCCATCCTCATCCTCGCCCTTCTCGCCTGGCCCGACGCAGCCCCGACCGCCAGAACCACCCCCGTCGGCGCCGCAACTTCCACCGCCGCCGGTCCCCCGCGCCTCACCGCCGTCCGCCTCCGCATCACGCCCCCCGCCTATACCGGCCTGCCCGTCCGTGAGCAGACGGCCCTCGACGCCCGCGTGCCTCAAGGGTCGCGCATCGAATGGACCGTCGGCTTCGACCCCCGTCCCGCCTCCGCTGCCCTCACCTTCCCCGACAGCGTGTCCGTTAGTCTGACCCGCGACGGCGACCGCTGGAGCGCCGCCCGCCCCCTCGCCGCCCCCGCCCTCTACCGGATCGAGGCCCCTGGCCTGGCCCGCCAGCGCCTCAGCCGGATCGACATCGTCGTCGACCTCCCACCCGAGGTCCGCACCGAGGCGGCCGACAGCCAGCTGTTGATGGTCCGCCCCGGCCAGACCCGCTGGACGCCCGTGTTCGAGGCGACTGACGACTACGGCGTCCTGCCCGCCGCCATCCTGCGCATCACGGTCACCCAGGGCGACGGCGAGAACATCACCTTCCTCCAGCGCACCACGACCTTGACGGGCGGCGGTTCGGCCCGTGCGCGTCGCTTCTCCACAACCCTGGATCTTGCCCGCGAAGGCATGGCGCCCGGCAGCGACCTGATTGTTCAGCTGGTCGTCAGCGACAACCGCGCCCCTGACCACCAAGTGGTCGAGGGTCCGAGCGTCATCCTGCGCTGGCCGTCCGACCTGGCCCTCGCCGACGGCCTGGATGGCATGGCCGCCCCCATCATGCCGGCCTATTTCCGCAGCCAACGCCAGATCATCATCGATACCGAGGCCCTGATCGCACAGCGCCGCCGAACGGCTCCGGACCAGTTTACGGAACGCTCCAACGCCATCGGCAACGACCAGGCCCAGCTTCGCCTCCGCTATGGCCAGTTCATGGGCGAGGAGGCCGAGGGCGGTGGCGGCGGCTTGGCCCTCCCCACCAACGATGCCCCGGCCGGCCCGGCCCTGCCGACGAACGATGCCTCCTCACCCGTCCGCCCGGTCCCGGTCGAGGACCACACGGGCCATGGCCATGCCGAGGGCGAACACCCGCTCGAGCCCGGCTCGCCCGAGGCGGTCCTCGCCCAATACGGCCACGCCCACGACACCGGCGAGGCCTCCACCCTGTTCGACCCCGGCACCCGCTCGACCCTGGCGCAGGCGCTGGATGCGATGTGGAGCTCCGAACGCGCCCTGCGTCAGGGCCAACCGGATCAGGCCCTTCCCTTCGCCTATCGCGCGCTGGAACTGCTGAAAGAGGCCCAGCAGGCCACCCGCATCTTTCTGCCCCGCGTCGGCTCCAACCTGCCGCCCATCGACCTGTCACGGCGCATGACCGGCAAGCGTGACGGCATCGTCGCCGACACCCTGGACCGCTCGCCACCTACACCCCTCGACACAGTCCCGGTCCAGGCCTGGCGCGCGCTGGAAGAACGCCCGGGTGTGGGCAGCACGGCTCCGCTGCCCCTCGGCGCGTTGGAGCGTTGGGTGCGCGACAACCGCGGCCGCCTGCGCGATCCTCTGGCTCTGACCGCCGCCATCGACACAGTCCGCAACGAGCCGAGCTGCCTCGCCTGCCGCCGCCGTCTTCGCGCCCTGCTGTGGACCGCGCTCGAGCAGCCCTCCGCAACCATCCGCCGCCGCGAGGCTCCGGGAGTCCGCGGCAGCCGCTATCTGGACGCCCTTCGGTGATCGGCGACGGCTTCGATCCTCGCGGCTGGGCCATGGCCGCCATCGGCCTGGCCGTGATCATCGGCCTGGTTCGCTTGCTGCTATGGCAGAGGATGGCCCCGGCGGACGCGCGGTCGCCTCGACCCCGCATGGCCCTGCTGCTGGGCCTTCAGGTAGTGACCAGCCTCCTGCTCTACCTGACCCTGTTTCCGCCCAGCGGCACAGTGAGCACGGGCGCCCTGATTGTCGCCACAGCCGGTACCGGCGCCGTCACCCGGGCGTCCGACGACATCCTGGTAGCCCTGCCGGAAGCTGGCGCGATCGACGGGGCCGTCCGGCTGCCCGATCTCGCCACCGCCCTGCGCCGCTTCCCCAGCGCCGCCAAGGTCCGCGTCGTCGGCTGGGGTCTGGCGCCGCGAGATCAACATCCCACGGCTCGCCCGTTGATATTCGCTCCCCCAGCCGGCCCGCGCGGCCTGATCGACCTGGCCCCGCCCCAGCCGGTCGCCCCGGGCGCCGCCTTCTCCGTCGGAGGACAGGTCGGCGCCTTGCCGTTGGGGTTGATCGAACTGGTCGATCCCGCGGACGTCGTTGTCGATCGCGCCCGCGT
>DASRWP010000041.1:0-8708 GCA_035654535.1 Brevundimonas sp. | reverse complement strand
CGGCCAGATGCGGACATGGTCGGGCTTCTATGGCGACGTCTTCGCTTTCGAAGAGCAAAAATACTTCAACATCAAGGGCAAGGCGACCGGCCTGCTGTCCCAGGCCATGATCGCGCCCGACCGCGCCATCCGCATCCCCCTGAACGAAAGCCAGGACGACAATTCCCAGATCGAGGAGTTCCTGCGCCGCTACAATGGCGAGGGCATCCAGCATATCGCCCTGGCCACCGACAACATCTTCGAGACGGTCGAGGAGATGAAGCGGCGCGGCATTCCCTTCCAGGATACGATCGAGACCTATTTCGACCTGATCGACAAACGCCTGCCCAACCACGGCGAGGACGTCGCCCGCATGCGGCTGAACCGCATCCTGATCGACGGTTCGGACGAGGACGGCCTGCTGCTGCAGATCTTCACCCAGGACACCTTCGGGCCGATCTTCTTCGAGATCATCCAGCGCAAGGGCAACCAGGCCTTCGGCGAGGGCAATTTCCAGGCCCTGTTCGACTCCATTGAGCTGGACCAGATCCGGCGCGGCGTCATCAAGGTGGATGCCTAAGCCGCCTCACTGGCTGCCCTGGCTCGGCCCGCTGCTCGCGGCCGCGGTCGGGGCGGCGGTCGGCGAGTACGGCCTCGGCGGCGGCTTCTGGACGGTGCTCATCGCGGCGCTGGTCGGGGGGTTTGTCCCCATCGTCGGCTACCGCGTCTGGAAGTGGCGGCACCACCGGCGGGGATAGCTTGCGGCCCCTCCCCGGCGGACCCCCGGCGTCGATAGCCGACGGTCCGCCCGGCGAGAGGCGAAGGCGCGCCTCTTACGCTGACTCCGTCTCCTCCAGCGCCGTCATCCTGCCCGCCCCCGGACCCGCCCCGAGATCCGCTCCGGTAATCGGATTGGCGCTCGGGTCCGACAGGGTCCGACCGGCCATTGCGGCCAGCAGCTTCTTGTCTGCCGGAGTGACCTTCACGGTCGCCTGACCGTCTCCGCCGTCCACGGCCGCCTGCGCGTCGCGGTCATCGATGAATTCCCACTGCTCGCCCTCATTCCATGGCCCGCGCATATTCTCCGCGCCTTGGGACATGTCGTAGTATTTATCGGTAAACGCAGGCACGCCCGGCAGCTTGCCCGTCGGGAAGTTGTTCTCGATCGAATAGAGGGCTTTCTCGAAGGATTTCTGGTGCGCGATCTCGCGCGTCATGAGGAAGCCGAGGGCGTCCTTGATCCCGGGATCGTCGGTGATGTTGATGAGGCGTTCGTAGACGATCTTGGCGCGCGCCTCGGCGGCGATATTGGACCGCAGATCGACGGTCGGCTCGCCGCGGCTGTCGACGTAGGCGCCCGTCCAGGGGACTCCGGCGGAGTTGGTCACGGGAACGCCTGCGCCATACAGCAGGCTGGTGATGTGGCTGTCGCCGCCGGCGTTGAGCTGGATCAGCAGATCCGCTTCCTTCTCGACGCCCTCGGCCAGACGGCCCTTGGCGCCCTTGTTCAGCATCGCGACGATGGAGCCGATCACTTCGAGGTGGCTCAATTCTTCCGTCGCGATGTCGAGAAGCAGGTCCTTGCGTCCCGCGTCGTCCTCTGCGAGCGCTTGCGTGAAATATCGCATGGCCGCCGCGAGTTCGCCGTCCGCGCCACCGAACTGCTCGAGCATCATGTTGGCGAGGACCGGGTTCGGCTCCGCCACCCGGACGGTATACATCAGCCGCTTGTTGTGCATGAACATTGGGGCGCTCTCGTTATTTGATGGTTCCCGTTGAAGCGCGAGCCTCCCAAGTCGTTCCTACAGTGGAGCTGGTTTAGTGGCCTGATCATATCCATTGATCGCGGGCGAGTTGACTTGGCCGCTAATGGAAATCCCGCGATCCCGGCAGCACCCGCACGTCGCGCGGATGCCGCCCCCGCGCCGGGGCGTGGCCTGATCCCGGGGTCTGGTCCTGGCTCAGACACCCCAGCATCGGGGTCCAGTCGTCGAGCTGTTCGACCACCACATGGGTGACGCCCTCGGCGGTCTGGACCTTGCCCCGCGCCAGCACCATTCGGGCGCCCATGGCGACCGGCCGGAACCGTTCGAACAGGTCGGGCCACAGGACCAGATTGGCGACGCCGGTTTCGTCCTCGATGGTCATGAAGCAGACGCCCTTGGCCGTGCCGGGCCGCTGGCGCACCAGCACCACCCCGCCGACCGTCACCCGCCGACCGTTGACCAGACCGGCGCAGGCCGAAGCCGTCACCGCCCGCTCCCGGTCCAGCCGTTCGCGCAGGAAGCGGACCGGGTGCCCTTTCAGCGACAGGCGGATGGTCTGGTAGTCGCCGACCACCTCTTCCGACGGCGACAGGAGGGGCAGGGCCTCGGGCGGACGGCCGTCGGCCTCGATCAGTCCCATGGCCTCGAACAGCGGCGCCGATGATGCGGGCGCCGAGCCCTTCGACGCCCACAGCCCCTGGCGGCGGGTCAGGTCCAGCGAGCCATAGGCGTCCGCCTCGGCCAGCCGGTCCAGAGCCGACGGCGGCAGCGTCGCTCTCAGTCTCAGGTCCTCCAGGTCGGCGAAGGGCGCAATCTTGCGCACCGCCTCGATCCTCAGGGCCCAGTCCTTCTTGAAACCATCGATCGACCGCATGCCCAACCGCACGGCGCAAGGCTCGCCCGGACGAGGCTCAAGAGAGGCGTCCCATCCACTCGCGTTCACATCCGGATGCCTGACTTCGACCTCATGCTCGATGGCGTCCCGCACCAACTGGGCCGGCGCATAGAAGCCCATCGGCTGGCTGTTGAGCAGGGCGGCAGTGAACGCCTCCGGATACCAGCGTTTCATCCATGATGAGATGTAGACCAGGTGGGCGAAGGAACAGGCGTGGCTTTCCGGGAAGCCGTATTCGCCGAAGCCCTTGATCTGGTCGAAGCAGCTGCGGGCGAAGCCGGGATCATAGCCACGCTCGATCATCCGGCTGGTGAAGCGGAGCTCATGCTCGCCGATGGTGCCCATGTGCCGGAAAGTCGCCATGGCCCGCCTCAGGCTGTTGGCCTCGGCGGGGGTGTATTTCGCCGCCTCCATGGCGATGCGCATCGCCTGTTCCTGGAACAGCGGCACGCCCAGGGTCTTGTGCAGCACCCGCCTCAGCTCGTCCCTGTCGCCATGGTCGGGGTGGGGATGGGGGAAATCGATCACGAACGGCTGACCCCGCCTTTGCGCCTCGCGCCGTTCGGCGCGCCGTTTCAGATAGGGGTGCACCATCCCGCCCTGGATCGGGCCCGGTCGCACGATCGCCACCTCCACCACCAGATCATAGAAGGTGCGCGGCCGGAGTCGCGGCAGCATCGACATCTGGGCCCGGCTCTCGACCTGAAAGACCCCGAGAGAGTCTCCCTTGCACAGCATGTCGTAGACCTCCGGATCCTCGGGCGGGACCGTGTCCAGTTCGAACCGGCGCCCGTAGTGTTCCGCGATCAGGTCGAAGCCGCGTCTCAGCGCGGTGAGCATGCCCAGCGCCAGAACATCGACCTTCATCAGCCGCAGGAAATCGATGTCGTCCTTGTCCCACTCGATAAAGGTGCGGTCCGGCATGGCGGCGTTGCCGATCGGCACGATCTCGAGCAGCGGCGTCTGGCTCAGCACATAGCCTCCCACGTGCTGGCTGAGATGGCGCGGAAACCTGATCAGTTCGGAGGTCAATTCCAGCGCCAGCTGCATCCGCGCGTCATCGCGGCTCAATCCGGTCCTGTCGACATGCTCGTTCCTGACCTCGGAGCCCCAGGATCCCCAGACCGTGTCGGCCATTCGCGCCGTCACGTCTTCGGTCAGCCCCAGGGCCTTGCCGACGTCCCGGATCGCCGAACGGGGCCGGTAATGGATCACCGTCGCCACGATCGCCGCCCGATCGCGCCCATAGCGGCGATAGACGTACTGCATCACCTCCTCGCGCCGCTCGTGTTCGAAATCGACGTCGATGTCCGGCGGCTCGTCCCGGTCGGCGGATATGAAGCGTTCGATCAGCACGTCCTGCTCGGCGGGGTTCACATTGGTCACGCCAAGGCAGAAGCAGACCACCGAGTTCGCAGCCGAGCCCCGTCCCTGACACAGGATCGGCTTCTCCTGCGTTCGCGCCCAATGGACGATGTCGTGCACGGTCAGAAAGTAGTTGGGGTATTTCAGAAGCTTGATGAGCTTCAGCTCCTTGACGATCGTATCCCGGATTTTCGGATCGACCCCGTCGGACCATTTCTCCCGCGCGCCTTTGAAGGTCAGCCGGATCAGCCGGCGCTGCGCCGTCCAGCCAGAGGGCACGGGTTCATCCGGATATCTGTACTCCAGCTCCCGCAACGAGAAGGTGCAGGCCCGCGCCACCGTCATCGTTCGCGTGAGCGCCGCCTCGTGGCCGCGAAACAGCCGCGCCATCTGCGTCGGCGGCTTCAGAAACCGCTCGGCGTGAGCCTGCAGCCGCCGGCCCGCCCGGTCGATCGTTACGCCCTCGCGGATGCAGGTCAGCACGTCCTGCAGCATCCGCCGGTCGGGATGGTGATACAGCACCGCATTGGTGGCGATCATCGGCGCATGGGTCCGATGGGCCATCCCCGCCAGCCGGTTCAGCCGCTTGCGGTCGTCCCCGCGCCACAAGGGCGCCGCCGCCAGATACAGGTCGTCCGGCCATGCCCTGCGCCACGCCCGCAGGCGCGCTTCAAAAGCGGCGTCCGGCTGGTCCGGCGCGGGCGCCAGGGCGATCATCCCCTCGCCCAGTCCGACCGCCTGTTCGAAGGTCAGCCGCGTCTCGGCCTTCTCGATCCGGCCTTCGCAAGGATCGGCCCCCGCCTGGGGCACGATTTCGCTCTTGCCCAGCGACAGCAATCGGCAGAGGCGCCCATAGGCCGCCCGGTCCCGCGGAAACACGATCAGTTCCGCCCCGTCCGTGAACCGGAGTCTCGCACCGATCACCAGCCGGATGTCGCTCCTCTCGGCCTCCATGAGCGCGCGCACCACCCCGGCCAGGGTGTTCCGGTCCGCCACCCCCACTGCGGCCAGGCCGAGGGATTTGGCCTGCTGCAGGATCTCATCCGGATGCGAACCCCCTTCCAGAAAGCTGAAGTTCGTCATCACGCCCAGCTCGGCGTACTGGCCGTCCCAACCCGCCCCAGGGGCCGTCACGCCAGCACCCCGTGCATCCACCACGACGGGGCCCGTTCCTCGGGCGCGCCGGAAAACTCCCGGCCGTACAGGCCCTCGCGGAACAGCCAGTAGCGGCCGCCCTGATCGTCCTCGACACGGTAATAGTCGCGGGTGCGCGCCTGCCGGCCGTCGGGGCGTGGCCGCCACCATTCGGGCGACAGACGCTCGGGGCCGTCGGCGCGGGTCACCCGACGGGGCAGCCTGCGCCAGGTGAAGCGGGCCGGCGCCCCGTCAGGCAGTTCGGCCAGGGCCTCGATCGGTTCGGGCGGATCGAGCAGCAGGATGGGGCGGCGCGCATCGCCCACCGTCGCGGACGGAGACCGCCGCAGCGCGGGCCGCCAGCGCTCGGAGCGTTCGGGCAGCCAGCTGTCCACCGCCTCGGGCGTCAGCACCCGATCCTCTCCCAGCCGGGCGGACAGGCGATCGATCAGGGCGGCCAGACTTTCCGCCTGTTTCGCCTCGGCCTCGTTTTCCAGCGCGCCCTGCCGGGCGGTCATCGCCTCGACCGCGTCGGCGGTCAGCATCATGGCGTCGAGACCGAAACCCAGCTCCAGTCGCCCCAGCCCCGCCTCGCGGAACAGCCGCAGCCAGATTCCCGCGTCCCGCCCGGGCCGGCCCATGCGCACCGCAAGGCTCGTGGTCCCGCCATCTGAACGGAACCCCGTCAGGGTCAGGGCCTTCGCCCCCTGACCGTCGCGAACCAACACCGCGGACAGGTCTGCGGCCAGCTCCGTCAGCCGCGCCTCGACCCCTTCGATATCCTCGACCGGCTCCATCCAGGCCTGCCATGCCCGGTATTTCGGCGGCGGCCGGACCGGGGTCAGGGCCTCGCCTGCGAAGCCCAGGGCCTGATCCAGCCGTAGCACCAGACCGACGCCGTCCCCGTCCCGAAACCGCCGCGCCAGCCCCGCGCGCGGCATGGGATAGAGGTCGCCGATCCGCTTCAGCCCGAACCGCCGCGCCTGCGTCAGGGCGCGATCGCCGATGCGCAGGGCCTCGACCGGCAGGGGCGCCAGTAGGTCACGCACGGCCTCTTCATCGGCGATGCAGCCGTCGCCGCCGGTCTCTCCCCAACGGGCCAAGGCCCAGGCCGCGCCGGGCGTCGGGCCCATGGCGACCTGCGCCCGCGCCCCCGCCTCCGCCAGACGGCCGCGCATCTGCTCCAGCAGGGCCGCCTCGCCGCCGAACAGATGGGCGGCGCCGGTCAGGTCGAGGAACAGCCCCTCCAGCCCGTCCTCCGCCGGATCGACGCTGACCGAGGGCGACCAGCGCTCGGCCCAGACCGCCAGCGCCGTCAGCGCCCGCCGGTCCGCCGCGACATCGGCGGGTTTGCAGATCAGATGGGGGATCATGGCCAAGGCGTCGGCCTGGGTCTGGCCACGCCGCAGCCCGGCCCGCCGCGCCGCGGGATTCAGGGCCTGGATCACCGCCGCGCCCCGGCTGTTCTTCAGGATCAGGGCGAACGGATTGTCGGGATCGAGCGCGGGGTCAGGCGGCGAGGCCGGACGGCGCGCCCGCATGGCCGATCGACGCCAGACCGTGATCGGCCAGTCGATCAGCCAGACGGAGACGATACGTCTCATCATCCTGCTCCAGCATCCATGCGCCGGGACGCTCTCCGCGTCCGCGCACCAGTTCAGCCTCCAGCCGCGGCCGGCCCGGGGCCCGCGGGTCTTCGGGATCAAGGGCGCTGGCGAGGGTCGAGATGCGCCAGCGCCGCCGCGCCGCACTGAGCCCGTCCAGCCCCCGCGGCAGCACCAGCCCCACTGACCCGCCCTGTTTGGCGGCGAAATCCAGCCGCCGCGTCTGCGCCAGCGTCGCTCCGTCGACGGAGCCGAGCGCCAGCGACACAGCCCCCGACCGCAGCGCCTGCTCCAGTGTCCACAGCACCTCCGCGGGCGTGGTGACGGGCGCGAGGACGATGGGCGCCCCCTGAAGACCGGGCCCATAGGGCCGCCCATACTCGGAGAACCAGCCTCGCGTCGCTGTGACCAGCACTGGCCGCGCATCCTCCTCCAGCCGCCGTGACAGGGCGAACAGCATCAGCGCCCCCATGTCCCTCGGCCCTGCCGCGCACGCCTCCTCCAGCGGCGCAGGCCGTTGGGGAAACAGGTCGGGCGGGGACAGCTGCAGGGTGTTCATGGGAGTCCGGAAATCAGATGTTCACTCTTTGTTCCTGATGACTGGAGAGTCAAATGGAGAATCCGGATCGGTGTCCGCTCGCCGACCACCGCCGACGCCTGAGCGGTCCGCTTGCGGAACAGCATCGCGGGGGTCGCCGTTCTCCCGCAGGAAGGAGAACCCGATGTCAGACGACAAGAGCCAATCGGGCGGTCAGGACCGCCAGAGGATCAGCCTTGAGCAGGACTACGAGGTCCGCGACTGGAGCCAGAAATTCGGCGTCAGCGAGGAGCGACTCCGCGACGCCGTTGCCAGAGTCGGCAATATGGCGACCGACGTTGAGCGCGACCTCAAGGGCTGAGCCGCCGCCGGCCTACCCTGTCACCCCGGACGGTCGATACCTCGTCGTCCGGGGCCGCCTGTGGCGCCGCGCCAATCCCGGCCTGTCGGAAGAGCGGCGGCTCGCGCTGCTCACCGACCTCGGCCGCGCACGGGCGGCGGTAAAGGCGGCGAGACGCGCCGGCGAAAGCCTCGCCGAAGCCGGCGCGGCCGTGGATCAGGCGAAGGTCGCGCTCGGTGAGCGAGGACCGGTGTGGTGGACGGACGGTGCGCCGGATTTCAACCGGCGTATGGCCAGGAACACCCCTTACGCCGAGTGGTTCGCGGCCCTCCAGACGCCGGGCGGCCCTACGCAGCCTTTCGGCGACGCGGCCGCAGCTTCTTGATCTCTTCCTCCGGGAGCATCTCGATTTCCTGAAGGTCGTCCCGCGCGCCCTTGGTGACCCGGATCAACTCGTCCAGCTTCACCTGAATAGCGGCCGTGTTCCGGTTCTGCGACGCCTGGATCACAATGGTGGCCAGCATGGTGATTGAGGCGAGGACCCCGTCCCAGCCGACATTTCCAGCCTCGACCATGAACCATGCGACGCTGAAGACGCCCAGGGCGGCGACCGCGTACGGATGCCCCATGAGGTGCGCCAGCCGGCAGAGCCGGTCTGTGAGCCAACGGTGCGTGTCGCGTGAAAACAAGGCCGGGCTCCAAACCCCGGCTTAAAACCCGCCGTGTTGAGTCGGGTTCCAGACATGGCGACCGCTTCCGCGCGCGCGGACGAAACCTGCCTCCTCAAAGCGAACGGGCCAAGGGGGACGACCTTCGCGGAAAGCGCGCCGGCTCGCGAAATAAATGTCCGCCGCCTCCCTCGGGTCCACGTCGGCATTCAACCCATCGCAAACGGGAGGTCGACTTGAACGTGGGGTGCGGCTGCGCGTCAAGTTTACCGCCAAGCTAAATGTGCTCTTGGCCAAGTTGTCGTGACAGCACAGCGAAGCTTCATTTTCGCGGGCGAAATAATGTCGAAATCTCGACAAGTAGGCCGAAACCTTATGGGGGTGACGCAGTTAAGCCGGTCCCAATCCCGCCTTAAACA
>DASRWP010000040.1:0-3953 GCA_035654535.1 Brevundimonas sp. | reverse complement strand
AGCGGATGGCGAAGGGAACGCCGTCGCGGATTTTCTTGCGACCGCGCGTCACCAGCCGGTCGAGACCGCGCACTTCCTTGCCGTCGTTGCCAAGGCTGAGCGCGCGGGAGTGAACCAGCCCCAAACTGCGGACGTAGCCGTCGTGGCTGGTTTCAAGGCGGCTGGCGTCATTGTCCTCGCTTCGTTCGACCGGAACCTCCTCGACGCCCTTGCCGAGCGAACCGTCGGCCAGGATCGCGGTCGAATTGGTGTCGGCAAGCGTCAGGGTCGAGTGGGCGGCGGTGGTACGAAGCGCTTCGGCAAGCCCTTCGGGAAGGTTG
Organism: Brevundimonas sp.; assembly: GCA_035654535.1. Lineage (GTDB taxonomy): Bacteria > Pseudomonadota > Alphaproteobacteria > Caulobacterales > Caulobacteraceae > Brevundimonas. Next base: position 3,633 of record DASRWP010000040.1, on the reverse strand, counting down.
TGGCCGCGAAGGCCCGGCCCGCCGCAATTGACCACCAGCTTCTGCTGCCCGTCACACAGTTCGAGCGCGAGAGTGGAGGCCGAGGCGATCCGCGCCAGGCCCTTGGGCGGCGGGGGCGCGGCATCGATCACCAGAATGGTGCCGAGCGCGCTCATCCGGTGATAGCCCCAGCTGCGCGGCGTCCGCAGCGGCCGGGCACGAAAGCCGCAGCCTTCGACCAGAGCGGCGAGCGCCTCACGGCTGCCCTCGTTGCCGCCCTGCCAGCTGGACAGGGTGCCGTCGCCCATGGTGACGCCGTGCAAGGAGGCGAGCGCCGCGGCGCCGGCATCCTCCATGCCTTGCGGAAAGTCGTGCCGAGCCGCGGCATAAGCGGCGCGCAGCAGGCCGAGCCGGTCGACCAGGGTCGCCTGCTCGGCCGGCGAGCGGCTCATCAATCCGCCGTCGTCGCCTTGCGCCGACGACAATGCGCGGGCGAGGCCGCTTTCGGCGCGGGCGAGCCGGGCCGTTCCCGACGAGAGGAGAAGACAGCCGGCGGTGAGCCCCGCCCAGGCGGTGATGCGCGGCAGTCCCGGGACCGCCCGGTCGGCCTCCGCCGCCAGATGGCGGGTGGCGCGGGCCATGGTGTTCAGCAGGGCCGAGCGATACGCGGCGTCGCGCCGCGACAGGAGATAGGGCGCGTAGGGCAGCCAGAACAGCAGCCGTTCTCCCCACAGGTGTGGTGCCCAGGCTGCGTCGATCTTCTCGCCATGCGCGACCAGCCAGCGTCCGGTGAGGTCCTCGGCAAGGGCTGCACCCTTCTCCCGAGTGGTGGCGGCAGCGAGGTCGCGAAGCCAGGAGAAACCGTGAAGGGCGTCGGCGAGCGGGCCGGTGGTCCCGATTGCGGTCCAGTCGAGCGCGGCGAGTTCAACCGCTTCGCTGCCGGCGGAGAAGCGGCCGGCCATCAGCTGCACGCCGCGCGACTTGGAGCCGGTCACATGGTCGCGCGGAACCGCGATCAGCCGCAGCGGCGGCTTTCCCCGAGCCATCAGGCGCTGGAGCAGGGGGACCCGCGCCAGCCGCTGGAGCGCGAGCCCTTCGGTCATCGCGGCGCCCGAAGCGCGGCGATGTTGGCGGCATAGTGATCCGGGCCGCCGCGGAAGGCGGCCGTGCCGGCGACCAGCGCGGTTGCGCCGGCATCGATACAAGCCCGGGCAGTCTCCGCATCGACCCCGCCGTCGACCTCTAGGATGCAGTTCAGCCCTTCCTTGTCGATGCGCTTGGCGAGCGCCTCGATCTTGCGCAGCTGCGAGGAAATGAACTTCTGCCCGCCGAAGCCCGGATTGACGCTCATCACGAGAACGAGGTCGATCTCGTCAAGGACATAATCGAGCATCTTGGCCGGGGTCGCCGGGTTGAGCGAGACGCCCGCCTTCTTGCCGAGGCCGCGGATCCGCTGGAGCGTGCGGTGGAGGTGCGGACCGGCCTCAGGATGGACGGTGATGAGGTCGGCGCCGGCCTCGGCGAAGGCATCCAGCAATGGGTCGACCGGCGTGATCATCAAGTGGACGTCGAACGGCTTGGCGCTGTACGGGCGGATGGCTTTCATCACCATCGGCCCGAAGCTCAGATTAGGCACGAAATGCCCGTCCATGACGTCGATGTGGATCCAGTCGGCCCCGGCCGCATCGATCGCCCGCACTTCCTCGCCCAGCTTGGCGAAGTCGGCGGACAGGATGGAAGGGGCGATGATCGTCTGGGCCATGGGTCCGATTAGACGGGGTCAGCCCCCGGCGACAAGGCGTGCGGCAAAGAAGCCGTCCATCCCTCCGGCCTCTTCCTGCTCCCCCGGCACCACGCGGCGGCGCTCGGCTTCGGCGAAGTTGGGGTGACGTTCTAGGAAGGCGGCGACGCGATCCTCGCCTTCGGCCGGCTCGAGGCTGCAGACGGCGTAAATCAGGGACCCGCCGGGCCGGAGCCAGCTGGCGGCGGAGTCGAGCAACCGGTCCTGAAGCGCCGCGCTTTCTCCAATGATCCGCTCGCTGGCGCGGTAGAGGACTTCGGGATGTCGCCGGAAGGTGCCGGTGGCCGAGCAGGGTGCGTCGAGCAGAACGGCGTCGAACGGCTCGGCCGGCATCCAGTCCAGCATGTCGGCGACCACCACCTCGGACGACAGGCGGGTACGGGCAAGATTGGCTAGGAGTCGCGCGAGACGACTCTCGGACCGGTCGAGCGCGGTCACCCGGTGGCCGGCGGCGGCCAGCTGGAGGGTCTTGCCCCCCGGAGCAGCACAGGCGTCCAGTACGCGTGATGCCTCCTTGGGGACCATGCCGGCGGGAAGGGCCGAGGCGAGGTCCTGAACCCACCAGCGGCCGTCCGCGAAGCCCGGGAGGGACGCGACTGGGCGCTGGTCGGCCAGGCGGACGTGGCGTTCGGCCAACCGTATCCCGCCCTCGGCCTCGGCAAAGGCGACGGCTTCCTCGTCCGACTGGAAGCTGAGGTCGAGCGGGGGGCGTCGGACGATGGCGCGGCGGGCGGCGGCGACGGCGTCAGGGCCGAAGGCTGCCTCCCAGCGCTGCTCGACGGCAAGCGGGAGGGCGCCCTCGTCGGCGGACGGCAGATCGCCCCGCAACAGGGTGCCGAGCACGCCGTGGACCAGCCGGCGCGGGCCGCCCTCGACCAACGGCAGGGCAGTCGCGACCAGCGCATGGTCGGGAACATGGAGCGCGATCCGCTGAGCCAGCGCCAGCCGGAGCACCATCCGCGCCTTGCTGTCGTCCGGCAGCGCCTGGCGGGTGGCGCCGTCGATCAGCCGGTCGAGCAGCGGCAGCCGGCGCAGCGTCTCGCCGACGATTGCCAGCGCCAGCGCCTGGTCGCCGCCCTCCAGCCGTAGTCCGCCCTGCGCCGCATTGTCCATCGTGTGGCCGGAGCGGAGGACCCGGTCGAGTATGCGGAGCGCGACCCGGCGTGCGCCGACACCGGCTTCCGCCCCCCTTGGCTGCACCTCGTTCAACGCCCATCTCCGATTTCATGCCGCGTCCAGCCAATCACCGTCCGCCCGCCTATCTCAGCAAGTCGCCGCCCGTGCCGGAGCCCGAGGAGGCCAAGCCTGCTCCGCCGCCGAGCGGGGACAAGCCGCGGCCCGAGCCCACCCGCTACGGCGATTGGGAGAAGAAGGGCATCGCCTGGGATTTCTGATCCGCGCCTCCGCGCGGTAGGTATTTCTAAGGTCATCAGGTGCGTTCCGGTCGCAGGGGGCGGCTGAGCAGCCGCTCGAGCACCTCCTCCACCCCGGCCCGTCCGGCCAGCAGGTCGTCAACGGCCGCTACGATCGGCATGTCGATGCCCTCCTCTTCGGCCAGACGGCGCAGCACCGGCGCGGTGAAGGCGCCCTCGGCCACCGTCCGCCGGTCGGCCAACAGCTCCGCCGCGGGCCGGCCTTGGCCCAAGCCCTTGCCGAGCGAGAAATTCCGGGAGCTCACCGAAGAACAGGTGAGGACGAGGTCGCCGAGGCCCGAAAGGCCAGCGAGGGTCTCGGCGCGGGCGCCGCGGGCTAGGCCGAAGCGGGTCATCTCGGCGAAACCGCGGGCAATCAGCGCCGCCCGCGCATTCTGGCCGAGGCCGCGCCCCTCGACGACGCCGCAGGCGATAGCGAGG
>DASRWP010000039.1:0-8893 GCA_035654535.1 Brevundimonas sp. | reverse complement strand
CGCCGGGACTTCATCCACATCGCCGCCGGCGCGGCCGCTGTGGGCGCCGGCGCCATGCTGGCCTGGCCGCTGATCAACTCGATGAATCCCGCCGCCGACACCCTGGCCCTGGCGTCGATCGAGTTTGATATGACCAAGGTCCAGGAGGGCCAGCAGGTCGTCGTGAAATGGCAGGGCAAGCCCGTGTTCGTGCGCTACCGCACCGCGGCCGAGATCGCCGCCGCCCGCGCCGACGACCGGTCCGGCCTGCCCGATCCGCAGACCGACGCCGAGCGCGTCAAGGAAGGCCACCAGCAGTATCTGGTGCTGCTGGGCAACTGCACCCACCTGGGCTGCATCCCGACCTTCGGCACGGGCGACTTCGGCGGCTGGTTCTGCCCCTGCCACGGCTCGCACTACGACACCTCCGGCCGGATCCGGAAGGGCCCGGCGCCCAAGAACCTCGTCGTGCCGGAGTACGCCTACCTCTCCGACACCCGCATCAAGATCGGCTGAGGACGAGACCGATGAGCGCACACGAATCCACTTACGTCCCGAAGAGCGGCATCGAGAAGTGGCTCGACAGCCGCCTGCCGATCGTCCGCTTCGGCGCCGACTACATGTCCCTGCCGACCCCGAAGAACCTGAACTACTGGTACACCTTCGGCGGTATTCTGGCCCTCTGCCTCGTCGTCCAGATCGCCACGGGCGTGATCCTGGCGATGCACTATGTGCCCAATACCGAGATGGCCTTCGCGTCGGTCGAGCGCATCATGCGCGACGTCAACGGCGGCGACGTCATCCGCTACACCCACGCCAACGGGGCTTCGATGTTCTTCATCGCGGTCTATCTGCACATGCTGCGCGGCCTCTATTACGGCTCGTACAAGGCGCCGCGCGAGATGATCTGGATCATCGGCTGCCTGATCTTCTTCCTGATGATCGCCACCGCCTTCCTCGGCTATGTCCTGCCGTGGGGCCAGATGTCCTACTGGGGCGCCGAGGTGATCACCAATCTGATCGGGGCCATCCCGGTCGTCGGCGAGCCCCTGCTGGTGTGGCTGCGCGGCGGCCCGGCCATCGACAACGCCACGCTGAACCGCTTCTTCTCGCTGCACTACCTGCTGCCGTTCGTCATCGCCGGCTGCGTGGTGCTGCACCTCTGGGCCCTGCACCACGCCGGTCAGAACAACCCGGTCGGCATCCTGATCCCCAAGGATCGGATGGCCAAGGACACGGTGCCGTTCCACCCGTACTTCACGGTCAAGGACGGTTTCGCGATCATCCTGTTCCTGATCCTGTTCGCCCTGTTCGTCTTCTTCATGCCGAACGCGCTGGGTCACGCCGACAACTACATCCCGGCCAATCCGCTGGTCACGCCGGCGCACATCGTGCCGGAGTGGTACATGCTGCCGTTCTACGCGATCCTGCGCGCCATCCCGGACAAGTTCGGCGGCGTGGTGGCGATGTTCGGCGCGATCGGCATTCTGTTCGTGCTGCCGTGGCTGGACACGTCCAAGGTGCGCTCGATGCGCTACCGCCCGACGATGCGGACCTTCTTCATCATCTTCGTGATCGTCGGCCTGATCCTCGGCTGGTGCGGGGCCCAGTTGCCCGACGCCCCGGTGATCGGCGACTTCAAGACGTTCATCCTCATCGACGGCGACCTGAACAGCTATCTGTGGCTGACGCGTTTCGCCACCGCCTACTATTTCGCGTTTTTCATCATCATCATGCCGCTGGTCGGCCTGCGCGAGAAGCCGCTGCCGATCCCGGCCACCATCTCCGAACCGGTCCTGCCGGGCACGGGCGGCGATGCGATGACGGCGGCTGCGCCCGCCTCGGCCGAGAAGAAGGGCTGATCGCGACCATGACCCTCAAGACGAACAACCGCTCCATGAAGAAGACCCTCGTAATGATCGCCGCCGCGGCGGGCCTCGCCTTCGGCGGGGCTCCGGCCATGGCCGCCGAGGGCGGCGCACACGCGTTGCGCGACGGCGGCTTCTCGTTCGAGGGCCCCTTCGGCGCCTTCCATCAGGGCCAGCTGCAGCGGGGCTACAAGGTGTATCGCGAGGTCTGCGCCTCGTGCCACAGCATGAACCTGATGTATTTCCGCACCCTCGCGGAGCCGGGCGGCCCCTTCTACGACGAGCATCAGGTCAATCCGGCCGAGAACCGCTTCGTCAAGGCGCTGGCCAAGGAAGTGCAGATCGCCGACATCGACACCGAGACCGGTGAGGCCATGATGCGCGACGGCACCGCTGCCGACCGCTTCCCCAACCCCTATCCAAACGCCACGGCCGCCGCCGCCGCCAACGGAGGCGCGGCTCCGCCGGACCTGTCCGTCATGGCCAAGGCCCGGCACGGCGGCGCGAACTACATCTACTCGCTGCTGGTGGGCTACAAGGCCCCGCCGGCCGGCCTCGAGATCCGTCCGGGCCAGTACTACAACGAGTACATGGCCGGGGACCTGACGCCGTTCTGGTCGGGCGACGCGGACCATGTGCCGCCCGGCGGTTTCATCGCCATGCCGGATCCGCTGCGCGCGGGGCAGGTGACCTATGACGACGGCACGGTGGCGTCGGTGGACCAGATGTCCAAGGATGTCGCCGCCTACATCGCCTGGGCCTCGGATCCGAAGCAGGTGCAGCGCAAGCAGACCGGCGTGGGCGTGCTGATCTTCCTGCTGCTGTTCGCGGGCGTGACCTATCTCAGCTACCGCCGCATCTGGAAGGGCGTGGCGCACTAAGGCCCGCCTTAAACGAGTCGATTTGGCCCGCCGGAGCTCGCCGCTCCGGCGGGCTTTTCCATGCGCCTCGACCTGCATGCAAAAGTACTTTACATAGCAAAGCAACTCAGGAGAGGCTCCATGTCCGCTCGCGCCTGTTTCGCCGTCGCCGCCTTGTTGATCGCTGCGCCTCTGTCTGCGCACGCCCAGATGCCGGTCTCGCCGACGGGCTCGCCGGCGCAGCGGGCGGCGCTCGACCGGCTCGCTTTCATGGACGGCGAGTGGCGGGGCACGGCGACCATTCAGGGGCCCGGCGGTCCCACCGTGCTGACGCAGACCGAGCGCGTCGGTCCGATGCTGGGCGGATCCATCCGGGTGATCGAGGGGCGGGGCTACGCCGCCGACGGCTCGACCCAGTTCAACGCCATGGCGATCATCTCGTGGGACGCGCGGGCGGAACGGTACGGTTTCCGTTCCTATGCGCAGGGATTCAGTGGCGACTATCCCTTCGAAGTCACGGACGACGGTTTCCGCTGGGAGACGCCGGCGGGGCCGGGCGCGAAGATCCAGTATGTGGCGGTCGTGAAAAACGGGACCTGGCACGAGGTCGGAACCTATGTCGCCGAGGGACAGTCGCCGCGGCCGATCATTGAGATGCGCCTGACGCGGGTGGGCGAAAGCGGCTGGCCGGCGGCAGGGGCGGTGGAGCGTGAGCCGGCGCGATAGTCCGCCGTCGCTGATCGACAGGCCCGGCGCGACGCCCTAACGTCGTTGCTTCCATCGACCGAGGGCCTTGTTTTCATGCGTCTGTTCCCGACCGCCGCCGTGCTTGCCGCTGCGGCCCTGATGTCAGCCTGCGCTGCGACCGTCGGCGAGAGCCCGGCGCCGCCCGCCGCCTTCGACGCCGCGCGGCTGTCCGAGCACGTCCGCATCCTCTCCAGCGACGAATTTCAGGGCCGGGGCATCGCCACGCCGGCGGAGGACCTGACGGTCCGATACCTGAGCCAGCAGTATGGGACGGCCGGCTTCCAGCCAGGTGGAACCAACGGATCGTGGACCCAGGACGTGGCGCTGAACCGCTTCAGCGCCAGCAACGCCCGCGGGCTGGGGTTCAAGGTCGGGAACGACGCCATCCCCCTGACCCAAGGCCAGCAGATCGTGGTCTCGAGCCGCCTGCCGGGGAACCACGTCATGCTCACCGACGCGCCGCTGGTGTTCGTGGGCTACGGCATCAAGGCCCGGGAGCGGAACTGGGACGACTTCAAGGGCGTGGACGTGCGCGGCAAGGTGATCGTCGTGCTGGTCAACGACGCGGACTTCGAGGAGCCGGCGTTGAACACCTTCAACGGCCGGGCCATGACCTACTACGGCCGCTGGACCTACAAATACGAGGAGGCGGCGGCGCAGGGGGCCGCCGGGGTCATCATCGTGCACGAGACCGCCCCCGCCTCCTACGGCTGGGCCACGGTGCAGAACAGCTGGTCCGGACCGCAGTTCGACATCGTGCGCGCCAACGCCGCCGCCGAGCGCGTGCCGATGGAGGCGTGGATCCAGCGCGACGTGGCCGTCGATCTGTTCCGCCGGGCCGGCCAGGACTTCGAGGCGCTGAAGGTCGCCGCCCGTAGCCGCGACTTCCGCCCCGTCGAACTGGCCAACGCCAGCTTCAGCGGCATGTTCGACGTCGCCACCACCCAGGTCACGACGCAGAACGTCATCGCCCGGCTGCCGGGGACCACCCATCCCGACGAGACCATCTTGTACACCGGCCACTGGGATCACATCGGAGTCGGCGAGCCGGACGCCAACGGCGACCGCATCTTCAACGGCGCCGTCGATAACGCCTCGGGCACAGCCGGGCTGCTGGAACTGGCGCGGGTCTGGGGCTCCGGGCCGCGGCCAGAGCGGTCGATCGTCATGATCAGCTTCACCGCCGAGGAGAGCGGCCTGCTGGGCTCGGAATTCTACGCGGCCAACCCGATCTATCCGCTCGAGACGACGGTGGCCGGCTTCAACATCGACGCCATGAACGTCTACGGCCGCGTCGCCGACGTCGACATCGTCGGCTCTGGCCAGTCCGATCTCGACGCCCGGCTGACGGCGGCCGCGGCGCGTCAGGGCCGCACCACCAAGCCTGACGGCAATCCCGCTGCGGGAAGCTATTTCCGCTCCGACCACTTCCCGCTGGCGAAGCGGGGCGTGCCCATGGCCTACGCCGACGGCGGCGGAGCGTTCCGGGATGAGCCGACCGCCGCGCGCGAAGCCGCCCGCTCGGAATACGGTTCGCGCCGCTATCACCAGGCGGACGATGAGTGGTCCGCGGACTGGGACCTGCGCGGGCAGGTCGAGGATCTGGAGATGATCCTCGCCATCGGCCGCGACCTGGCCAACAGCCGCGACTGGCCCCAATGGATGCCGGGGTCGGAGTTCGGCCCCGCCCGCGCCTCCAGCGCCGCCCGGCGCCGGTAGTCGCGGGGCTCTCCGACGCGGATGACGAAAACTTAATGGGCGCGCGCGGCCGGTCATCCTAGACTGCCGCCGCACCCGCAATGGAGCCACCACAATGTTGCGCAAGATCATCAGCGGCGCCGCCGCCGCCGCCCTGCTGCTGGCCGCGGGCATGGCCTCGGCGCAGGACATTTCCGCAGCGCGGCTGAGCGAGAATATTCGCGCGATCAGCACCGATGAATTCCAGGGCCGCTATCCCGGCACCGAGGGCGAGCGGATGGTTCTGTCCTGGCTACAGGCCCAGTACGAGGCGATGGGTTTCGAGCCGGGCGGGCCGAACGGCCAGTGGCTGCAGCCTGTCGAGCTCAAGCGCTACACGCCCGCTCCGGGCGCCACGGCCAGCTGGACGGGTCCGGACGGCCGGATCCATGAGCTGACGCCGGGGACCGACATCGTCCTGCGGGCGATCGCCAACGACGGCCGCGCCTCGATCCGCAACGCGCCGGTCGTCTTCGCCGGCTACGGCATCACCGCGCCGGAACGCCAGTGGGACGACTACGGCGACGTCGATGTGCGCGGCAAGATCGTCGTGGTGGTTGCGGACGAGCCCGAGGGCGACCGCTTCAACGGCCCCTACGACACCAACTATCAGTCGGCTGCCTACAAGGCGGACGAAGCGTTCCGCCGCGGCGCGGCCGGGATCATCACTCTGGTGCCGGAGGCCGCTTCGTCGGCAGCCTGGCAGGGAGCCGCGCGCAGCAATGCCCGTGCGCGCCGACTGACGCCGGGCGCAGCCGATCTCGAGTTTTCCGGGGCGATCAACCATGACGTGGGCCTCGCGTGGGCCGCAGCGGCGGGTCTGGACATGGCCGCCCTCGGCAGCATCGGGAACGGCTCGTTCAAGGCTGTACCCCTTACCGGTATCAGCCTGTCGGCCGAGGTGGCCGAGACCATCGACAGCCTCGTCACGCACAATCTGCTGGCGCGCATCCCGGGGACCGAGCACCCGGATGAGACCGTGATCTACTCCGCTCACTGGGACCACGTTGGCGGCGAGGCCCAGCATCCCGGGACAGAAGGCGGCGACAGGATCTTCAACGGCGCCTGGGACAATGCTTCCGGCACGATTGGCGTGCTGGAGGTGGCGCGTCAGTTCAAGGCAGGGCCCGCGCCCAAACGCTCGGTCGTCTTCGCGCACATGGCGGCGGAAGAGATGGGGTTGATGGGCGCCTATGGCTATGCGGCCAATCCCGTCTACCCGCTCGAGACCACGGTCGCCGACATCAACATCGACATGCTGCCGCTGTCGGGCTCAACGCGCGACATCCCGATCTTCGGCAAGGGCCAGAACGATCTCGAGGACCGGTTGCAGGCGCTGGCCGAACCGCTGGGCCGCTACGTCTCCGACGACGGCATGCCGGAGCAGGGCTTCTACTACCGCTCGGACCACTTCCCCTTCGCCCGCATGGGCGTGCCGGCGATCATGCCCTGGCACGGCTGGGACTGGGTCGACGGCGGGCGTGCCGCGGGCGAGGCCGCATGGAAGGCGAAGTTCGCGGCCGACTATCATAAGCCCTCCGACGAATGGTCAGCCGACTGGGATCTGACTTCAGCGGTGGAGAACCTGACCCTGCTGTACCGGCTCGGCCTCGACCTTGCGAACAGCAGCGACTGGCCGGGCTGGAAGCCGACGTCCGAGTTCGCCGCCGTCCGCGCCCGCTCGGACTCCGCGCGGCAGTGACCGCTTCGATACGGCCCCTGACAGGCGACGGCTCGCCGCCCGTCGAGGGTTCGTATCCCCAGGCGGTCGAAGTCGTGGCGCCGACACGCTGGCTCTATCTGTCGGGCCAGATTCCTGTGGCTCCCGACGGCGCGCTGGCGGCGGAGTTCGTCGGCCAGTGCGAGCAGGTCTGGGCAAACGTCGAGACGCAGCTGAGCGCCGCCGGAATGACGCTCGACAATCTGGTCAAGGTGACCACGTTTCTGTCGGACCGGCGGTACGCGCTGGAGAACCGCGAGGTCCGGCTACGCCGTCTCGCCGGCCGTCAGCCGGCGCTCACGGTGATCATCACCGGCCTGTTCGACGAAGCCTGGCTGGTTGAGATCGAGGCGGTGGCGGCAGCCTAGGCCGGCTCAGCGCTTCCGCACGAACACCGTGCCGGCGGAATAGCCGGCGCCGAAGCTGCAGATCAGGCCGAGGTCGCCCGGCGCCATATCCTGCTGGCGCAGATGGAAGGCGATGATCGAGCCGGCGGAGGAGGTGTTGGCGTATTCGTCCAGCACGATGACGTTCTCGTCCGGCGTCGGCTCGCGGCCCAACACCTTGCGGCCGATGAACTGGTTCATGTTGATGTTGGCCTGGTGCAGCCACAGACGCTTGAGCTGCTGCGGGTCGAGACCGAGGTCGGCGGCATGGTCGACGATCATGTCCGACACCATCGGCACCACATCCTTGAACACCTTGCGGCCCTGCTGGATGAACAGCTTGTCCGGCTGGCCTATGCCCTCGGGCGCGGCGTTGTTCAGAAAGCCGAAGTTGTTGCGGATGTTGTTCGAGAACACGGTCTTGAGCCTCGTCCCCAGCACGTCCCAGCCGCCCGGGCCGGCCGTTTCCGACGACTCGACGATCACGGCCGTCGCCACGTCCCCGAAGATGAAGTGGCTGTCGCGGTCGCGGAAGTTCAGGTGCGCGGAGCAGACTTCAGGATTGACCATCAGCACGGCCCCGACCGATCCCGAGCCGATGAAGTCCGCCGCCGTCTTGATTCCGAAGGTGGCGGAAGAGCAGGCGACGTTCATGTCGAAGCCGAAGCCTTCAATACCGAGCGCCTGCTGGACCTCGACCGCAAGCGCCGGGTAGGGCCGGGGCATGTTGGAGGCCGCGCAGAGGACGGCGCCGATCTCTGACACCGGCTTGCCCCAGGCCTCAATCGCCTGCCGGGCCGCGGCCACGGCCATTTCGGCCATGATCGACAGCTCTTCGTCAGGGCGTTCCGCGATGTTCGGGGCCATCCGTTCGGGATCGAGCACCCCCGCCTTGTCGAGCACGAAGCGGCTCTTGATGCCCGACGCCTTCTCGATGAACTCGACCGAGGATGGCGTCAGGGCGGCGACATCGCCTTCCTGGATTTCCGCAGCATGCTCGGCGTTGAAGCGCTCGGCCCAGGCGTTGTAGGCGGAGACCAGCTCCTCGTTGGAGATCGACTGCTCCGGCGTGAACAGGCCGGTGGCGGCGATGACGGCATGGGACATGAGAGGTTGGGCCCTAACGCTCGCAGCGCGGCCGCTCGCTGCTTGAGGGCGAGGGGCCGGGTTCTGTTTCTGGACGGACTAGATAGGCTCCGCCCCGGCCCGCGTCGAGGCCGCCGCGTGGCGGGCCAGCAGGCGGTGGGCGGCTTCGAGGTGCAGGCGCTCGACCATGCGATAGCCGACGCGGATCGCCCCCTTGCCCTCGGCGTCGGCCGCGGCGAAGGCGGTGACGACCTCATGGGCCTTTGCGACCTCTTCCGGGGAGGGGGAGAAGGCGGCGTTGGCGGCGTCGATCTGGGCCGGGTGGATCAGGCTCTTGCCATCGAAGCCGAACGCCCGGCCCTGTTTGCATTCCGTGTCCAGCCGCTCGGCGTCGTCGGTCGCGTTGACCACGCCGTCGATCGCCAGCAGACCGTGCCCCCGCGCGGCGGCGACCACGGCGGCCAGCCACGGCTTCAGTGGCTCCCGCTCCGGCCCCAGCACGAGGTTCAT
>DASRWP010000038.1:0-1805 GCA_035654535.1 Brevundimonas sp. | reverse complement strand
GCACTGGCAGACCGTCACGGCGCGCCTGTCGGACGGCTTGGCGGGCGACATCGCCTGGGCCGCCGAGAGCTGGCGAGACGACCCCACCCCCGGGAACATGGCGGTGATCTCCGACAGGGCCGAGCGGGCGATGTCACTGTCGGTGCAGTTGCGGGAGGGTGACGTCCTGCCCGCAGAGAGCCGGCGCGGGCGCGTAGGCGTCGTCGACCGCGTGCTCGAGCGCGCCCTCGCCGCCCGGCTGGACCAGCCCTTCTGGTTCGATACGACCCGGTATCCCGCCTATGTCGACATCCGCGTGCAGCAGCCGCAGGGCGTGCTGCGGGTCATCGCCCCGCGAGAGCGGGCCGTCGCGACGCAGGCGCACATCTTCGTCCTCTGGCTGCTGATCGCCACGGTCCTGCTGATGGGGGTGGCGATCCTGTTCATCCGCAATCAGGTCCGCGCCATCGAACGGCTGGCGGACGCGGCCGAAGCCTTCGGCCGGGGCGAGACGCAGGAGCGGTTCAAGCCGCACGGGGCCCGCGAGGTCCGCGCCGCCGCCTCCGCCTTCCTCGCCATGCGCGAACGGATCCAGCGCCACATCGACCAGCGCACGGCCCTGCTCGCGTCTGTCAGCCATGACCTGCGCACGCCGCTGACGCGCCTGCGGCTGGAGCTGGCGCTGGCCCCTCCGTTCAAGCGGGCCGCCGCCATGCGCGGCGATCTGGACGAGATGGAGCATATGATCGACGAGTATCTGGCCTTCGCCCGCGGCGAGGCGGGAGAGGCGGCGCAGTCCGTCCTGCTGGCGGACCTGCTGGGGGCCGCGGGCGAGGACGCCCGCCGGGCCGGGGCTGAAGTCGAGGTCGACGCGCCAGGCGCCCTGACCGCGTCGCTGCGTCCGCTGGCCTTCAAGCGCGCCTTGACCAATCTCGCCGGCAACGCCGCCGCCCACGGCGAGCATGTCCGGCTGAGCGCGCGCGCCCTCCCCTCCGGCGGGGTCGAGATGGTGGTCGAGGACGACGGACCCGGCATTCCGGACGAAATGCACGAGGAGGCGTTCCGACCGTTCTCGCGGCTCGACGCCTCGCGCAACCAGAACCGCGAGGGCGTCGGACTGGGGCTGGCCATCGCCCGGGACGTAGCGCGTGGCCATGGCGGCGACATCACGCTGGAGCGGAGCGAGCTGGGCGGACTGAAGGCCCTGATCCGTCTGCCGGGCTGATCACAAGACGTTGGCCCCACTGGTGCAGGACGGCGCACCGGCGCATCTTCCGACCAGTCCTTTCAGGCGCCCTCCCATGACAAAGATTTTGGCCCCGGCGGCCGTCGCTGCCCTCCTCGCCCTCTCAGCAGCCGCCGCATCGGCCGAACCCGCCGCGGTCACGGTCACCTTCGGCCCCGAACTGCGGGAGAAGGTCGCGGCGCTCGGCGAGCGCGATCTGGCACAGCAGGCCGACCATCTGGCCCGGGCGGTCACCCGCACCCTGGATCGCAGCGGTGCGCTCGACGGCGCCCGCATCGATCTGGTGCTCACCGATCTGAAGCCGAACCGGCCCACCTTCCAGCAGATTGCGCGTCAGCCTGGTCTCGATCCGATCCGCAGCATCTCCATCGGCGGCGCCGCCATCGAGGGCCAGATCACCACGGCGGACGGACGGATCATCCCGGTCAGCTACGACTGGTATTCCACAAGCCTCGCCGATGTTCATGGCCTGTCGACCTGGAGCGACGCCGAGCGCGCCTACCGCAGGCTGGCGACCAATCTCGCCGAAGGCCGCTACGGCCGCCGCTGGAGCTCTCTCGCCCGCCTGACCGCGGCCTCG
>DASRWP010000037.1:0-13198 GCA_035654535.1 Brevundimonas sp. | reverse complement strand
CGATCAGGACTGCGAGCGCAGTCCTGATCGGCCTCGCATGGCACACGAGGCGTTCCTGGCTTGTCTGGGCCGCGGCCTTCCAGAGCCTGATCGTTACAAGTCATTTCCTTGTCGTAGCGGACCTGCGGCCGGATGGGGATGCTTTCTCCGCGGTGAATAACCTGTCCAATTACGGCCTGTTGGTGGCGCTCGCGGTCGGCACCTTCTGGGCGTGGCAGGAGCGGCGGGCCGCAGGGCTGGAATAGGCGCAAGCGGCTGATGCTCGACACCCTTCACTCGCAGGTCGGGGTCGGCGTCACCTTGCTGGTGGTCGGGTTCGCGTTCCTGAAAGGCGACGAGCCGGAACGGGTCGGCGCCGGAGCCTGCGCTCTCGGCCTGCTGGCCTCGCTGCTGCTTCAGGACGACAGCCGCCTGACCGGCCCGCAATGGGGCCTGATGGCGGTCGACGGGGTCATGCTGGTCGTCTATGCGGCGCTGGCCTGGCGCAGCCGCCGCTCGTGGCCGGTCTGGGCCGGCGGTTTGCAGGGGGTGATCGTCATGACCCATGCGGCGACCCTCGTGGACCCGCGCCCGCCCCTGTCCGCGTTCTACGCCGTGCTCAACATCGCCAGCTACGGAATCCTCGTGGCGCTGGCCGTGGGCGTGCTCGGCGCGTGGAACGAACGGCGAGCGTTGGGACTAAGCTGACCGCTGGGTGTATATTCCTACGGCTGCCCCGGGTTCGGCCGATTCGGAGGGGCGTTGACTGCAGGACGCCATGCCTCTTTCCCATGCGCAGATCTGGAAGGCGCTCGACGGGCTTGCCCGGCGTGAGGGGCTGACTCCATCAGCCCTGGCACGGCGTGCGGGCCTCGACGCGACCAGCTTCAATCCCTCGAAACGGCTTGGCCCCGGCGCCCCTGCGCGACCGCGGTGGCCGTCGACCGAGAGCCTGACGCGCGTCCTGCAGGTGACCGGGGTTTCTCTGGCCGAATTCGCCGAGCTGGCGCAGGACGCGCCGAAGCGGTCCGCGACGACGCCGATGCTGGGGCTCGCGCGGGCCGGCGAGGACGGATTCTTCGATGAGGCGGGCCTTCCCACCGGCGACGGATGGGACCAGACGGACCTGCCGCGTCCCCGGGAGACGCTGTTCAGCCTGCGCATAGACGGCGACTCCATGGCGCCGCTGTACCGCGCCGGTGACCGGGTCCTGGTTGATCGGGACGCCACCCGGGTGCGTAAGGGCGACCGCGTGGTGGTGCGGACCAAGGGCGGCGAGACGCTGGCCAAGGAGATCGCGGCCATGACCTCACGATCGGTCACGCTCGCCTCGATCAATCCAGCCTACATGCCGCGGACGCTGCCGCGCTCCGATGTCGACTGGATGGCTCGCATCCTGTGGGTCAGCCAGTAGCCGACGGCAAAAAGGCCGCCCCTTCCGGAGCGGCCCCTCTGTTCTTGCGGCGGTCGATGGTCAGTAGGCGGTGACGTAGTTGGCGTTGACCCACCCGCCGCCGGCGATCTGAACCCATTCGCCCTGCGAACCGATGGCGGCGAAAGGCTGCCCGGCGCGCAAGGAGCCGGCCTGGCGATAGCTGGTGCCGGGGCCCGAGCGGATGCGCAGGTTCGAGGTGGCGCGGTATTGAGCGCCGCTGCTTGCCGAGGTGTCGCCCCGGGCGCGCTGCTGGTTGCAACCGATGTAGGAACCAGCGGCCGCACCGGCGCCAGCGCCGACCACAGCGCCGAGCGTGCGCTCATTGCTCGACACCTGGCTGCCCGCCAGACCGCCGATAACAGCGCCGATCAGGGCGCCCGTGCGCTGACGGCCGCCGGGGGCGTCGCAGTTGGTGACGCCGTTGGCCTGCTGGGCCATCGAAACGGTCGGGACCGCAGTCACAAGGGCCGCAAGCGCTGCGGCTGTGGCCAGGGTGGTGTTCATGAACTTCGACATGGTCTCTCCAATTCATCGAGGTTGGTCGATGTCATGCAAAATGCATCGGGGCGGATGAAGGCTCCCGGAGCGGCGCCGTTATCTTGGGTTCATGTACGTTACCGCACCGACAGCGGCGTTATTGTCACGCTTGGGCGAGCCGCCCTTCGGCGCCGTCCTCGATCAAGGTGATGGTCTGCGTCAAACCGTAGACCGCCGCGAAAGAGCCGAACCGCGGCCCCTGCGACGCGCCGAGCAGAACCTCGTACAGGGCGGCGAACCAGCCCCGCAACGGCTCGAAGCCGTGGGCCTTGCCGACTGTGTAAACCTCGCCCTGGATCAGTTCGCCGTCGGTCGTATTCGCCGGCAGCGCCTTCAGGCGGGCCGCCAGGTCCATCAGCGCCGCCTTTTCCCGCTCGTCCGGCAAGCGGTAGGACTTCGTCGGCTTCACGAAGTCATCGTAATAATTTAGCGCCCGCTCCATCAGCTGGTCCAGGAGCGGTTCAGTCTCTGGCGTCGCCTCCGGCAGGTATCTGGCGAAATAGGCCCACAACTGCGCCTTTGAAGACGCGTTCGCCACGCTCACCAGGTTCAGCAG
This sequence comes from Brevundimonas sp., assembly GCA_035654535.1. Lineage (GTDB taxonomy): Bacteria > Pseudomonadota > Alphaproteobacteria > Caulobacterales > Caulobacteraceae > Brevundimonas. The sequence continues at coordinate 10,691 of DASRWP010000037.1, read as the reverse complement.
GAGGGCGAAGGACACCGGCGACGTGTGCTCGGGCGGGTCGCCGGCGTGGATTGACCAGACGGCATTGTCGATCCGCTTCGCCGGTTCCTGGGTCTTCCACGCCTCGATCGCCGCCATATAGTCGTCGATCGCCCGCGGAATGACGTTGAAATGCAGGCTCTTCGCCGATTTCGGCGACTGGAACATGTACCAGCTGAGCGACTCGGGCGTGCCGTACCGCAGCCACTGCTCCATCGTCAGGCCGTTCCCCTTGGACTTGGAGATCTTCTTGCCCTCGACATCGAGGAAGAGCTCGTAGTTGAAGCCCTCCGGTGGCACGCCCCCAAGCGCGCGGCACACCTTGGAGCTTTCGCGCACGCTCTCGATCAGGTCCTTGCCCGACATCTCGTAGTCGACGTCCAGCGCGGTCCAGCGCATGGCCCAGTCAGGCTTCCACTGCAGCTTCACCTGACCGCCTGTGACCGGCAGCTCGGTCCGGCCCCCGGCGGGGTCGGCGAACACGATGGTCCCCTTATCCACGTGCCGCTCCAGCGTCGGGACCTGCAGCACATGGCCAGTGACCGGGCTGACGGGAAGAAACGGCGAATAGGTTTCGCGACGCTCCGGCCCGAGAGTCGGTAGCATGATCGCCTGCACCGCCTCGAAACGCTCCAGCAGGGTCAGCAGGGTGGCGTCAAACCGTCCCGATTTGTACTGCTCCGTGGACGACAGGAACTCGTAGTCAAAGCCGAAGCCGTCAAGGAAAGCCCGGAGGCGGGCGTTGTTATGGGCGCCGAAACTGTCGTGCGTGCCAAACGGGTCACGCACCACCGTCAGCGGCTTATGCAAGTCCGCGACAAGCACGTCCGGGTTGGGAATGCCCTCAGGCACCTTGCGCAAGCCGTCCATGTCGTCGGAAAAGGCGATCAACCGGGTCGGCCAATGGTCGCCGGTCAGGGCACGGAAAGCGTTCCGGACCATGGTCGTCCGCGCCACCTCGCCGAACGTGCCCATGTGCGGCAGGCCGGACGGCCCATAGCCTGTCTCGAAGATCACTGGACGCTGCAGCGCCTTGAACGTCGCGAGCGCCTCGTCCGTCTTGCCGGCGTCGATCAACAGCGTCGCAGCGTCGCGGTCGGCTTCGGACAGCCGCTTCTTCAACACATGGGTCAGAAGGTTGCGGGCCTGTTCGAACGGCCACGACCGGGCGTCGCGCGCCAGGGCTTCAAGGTGCTGCAGCATGGCTGGGGCTTTGCGACGGATGGACGGGCGGGTCAACGCCCTGTCCTCAGCCCTGCGAGGCCGCCGCTCGCTGCGCTACGGTCTCGCGCCAGCCCGAACCGGCCCAATGAGCTGTCTTGGTCAGCAGTTCCACCATGTTGACCGGCTTGGCGATGCAATCGTCCATTCCCGCCTGGAAGTAGGCGTCGACCTGCTCGTCGAGGGTATTCGCGGTCAGGGCGATGATGGGCGTTGCGGCGGCCAGTCCGTCAAGCGACCGAATGCGCCGGGTGGCCATGACGCCGTCCATCACCGGCATCTGGATATCCATGAGGATCACGTCCCAGTCACCGGCGGCGGCGACCTCGACCCCCTCCGCTCCGTCGTCAGCGGTTTCGCAGACGATGCCCTGCGTCGCCAGCATCGCCCGCACCAGCATGCGATTGCTCTCGTTGTCGTCGACGTAGAGCGCGCGGACGCCATGGCCGCCCACCGCAGGCTCCTCGATCGGAGCGGCGCCCCCTTCATATCCGTCGGCGAAATCGGGCCGCTCGTCCGTCGCCGCCTCCCCGTCAGGCCGGGCGATCATCTGGTTCACCACCTCCAGCAGGCTCTTGCCGGCTTCCTCGACACGACGCGCCTGGTCGGTTGAGACCGTGTCGAGCCCCCGCCCGGCCAGAAGCCTGGAAAAGCCGATCACGGCGTTCAGCGGGGTGCGCAGTTCGTGGGACATATCGGTCAGGAACTGCTGGCGGGCGTCGAACATGGCCGCCTTCTGCTCGGCGGCGCTGCGCCCCATCTCCGCCTCGACCCGCGCGGTGACGTCCTGTTCGTTCAGCAGGACACCGGACGCACCCGTCACCGGATCGAAGACAGAGCGGGCATCCATGTGATGCCAACGGGGTCCTGCGCTGGTTCTCACCTCACAAACGCCCTCCGCGCCCTGCCCGCTGTCGGCTGCGGCGAACATCGTGTCCGCGTCCGAAACGTCGGCGAACCGCTGTCTGAATGAGTCGCCCGAGGCGTAGGCGCGATAGGCGGCGGGATTGGAGAACAACGAGCGGCCATCAGCATCGAACAGGGTGATCAGCGCCGAGGTATGCCTCAACGCCTCGACCGCCCGGCGCTCGTCGGCGGCGATCTCGGTCGGCGCCGCCTCGAACAACAGGACATCGTAGCCGTCCCACAGGCGGAAGGCGGAGATGGTGGCCTGAACCGTGAAGGGTTGCCCATTGGGGTAGAAGGTCCAGCGCTCGCTGATCTCCTCGCCCGCCGCCGTCAGCGCCACGAGGCGGTCGGTCCGCGCCTTGACGGCCGGCGACAGCACCGAGAAGTCCCGCGAAAGCAGTTCTTTGAGTGTCGCGGCGCCCCACAACGCCAACGCGCAGGGGTTGGCGTAGAGCCCCCGGCTGGCGTGGGGATCGTACAGCCAGACGGGACGCCGGAGGCGGTCCCAGGCAGGCGCGTACTGTTGGACCGGGGAATTGGGCATCCGGTCAACCTAGCCGCCACTCTTGAAGCAAGATTTAAGCACGCCCGTCGGGTGGCCGACCTTGACCCATGCTGACCGCCATGTGCTTTGCCCGGCCTGATGCGAACTGCCGATTTCGATTTCGACCTGCCCGACGACCGGATCGCCCTGCGCCCGGCGGAGCCGCGCGACTCCGCCCGACTACTGGTGGTCAGGAACGGCCTGACCGAGGATCGGGTAATCCGCGATCTGCCTGATTTTCTTGAACCCGGCGACGCCCTGGTCTTCAACGACACCCGCGTCATCCCCGCCCGCCTGTCCGGGGTGCGCCAGCGTGTCGGTCCAGACGGCGAGACCCTGACGGTCGATGTCGAGGCGACCCTGCACCACCGCGACGCGCCCGACGCCTGGTCCGCGTTCATGAAACCGGGCAAGCGGCTCAAGGCCGGCGACCGCATCCGCTTCGGCGTCCCCACCGAAGGGCCCTGTCTGCTGGGCCGCCTCGACGCCACGATCACGGCCAAGGGCGAGGACGGGCTGGTGACGCTGCGCTTCGACCTGTCGGGCCCACTGCTCGACGAGGCCATTCGCGAAGTCGGCGCGATGCCTCTCCCCCCGTACATCGCTGCCAAACGGGCCGAAGACGACCGCGACCGGTCGGACTACCAGACCGTCTTCGCCGAGCACGACGGCTCGGTCGCGGCCCCGACGGCGGGGCTGCATTTCACCCCGGCCCTGCTGGAAGCGATCCGCGCGCGCGGCGTGGCGACCCATGCCGTGACCCTGCATGTCGGAGCGGGAACGTTCCTGCCGGTCAAGGCCGACGAAACCGCCGACCATCGGATGCATGCCGAGTGGGGCGAGGTATCCGCCGTGACCGCCGCCGCCCTGAACGCGGTACGCGCCGCCGGCGGCCGCATTGTCTGCGTCGGGACGACTTCGCTGCGCCTGCTGGAGAGCGCGACGGGCGATGATGGGATGGTGCAGCCCTTCCACAGCGACACCGCCATCTTCATCACGCCCGGCTATCGCTTCCGGGCCGCGGACGTGTTGATGACCAACTTCCACCTGCCCAGGTCGACACTGTTCATGCTGGTCAGCGCCTTCGCCGGGCAGGAGACCATGAAGGCGGCCTACGCCCACGCGGTGGCGGACGGGTATCGCTTCTATTCCTACGGCGACGGGTCGCTGCTATTCCGCACCGTCTGATGCCCTTCCCGTTTAACATCACGCAGACCGAAGGCCGGGCGAGGACCGGCGTGCTGAAGACCCAGCGCGGCGACATCCGCACGCCGGCCTTTATGCCCGTGGGCACGGCCGCAACGGTCAAGGCCATGACGGTCGAACAGGTTCGCCAGACGGGCGCGGACATAATCCTCGGCAACACCTACCACCTGATGCTGCGCCCGGGTCCGGAGCGAATGGAGCGGCTGGGCGGACTGCATCGGTTCATGGGGTGGAACAAGCCGATCTTGACAGACTCGGGCGGCTTTCAGGTCATGTCGCTCGCGGGCATTGCCAAGGTGAAGGAGGACGCCGTCACCTTCGCCAGCCACATCGACGGCTCAAAGCATGTGCTCAGCCCCGAGCGCTCGATCGAAATCCAGGCCGATCGGATCGGCGCAGACATCTCGATGCAGCTTGATCAGTGCGTCGCCTGGCCTGCCGAAGAGCCTGCAGCGCGGGCGGCGATGGAGCTGTCGGCGCGCTGGGGCGCCCGGTCCAGGGCCGCCTTCGGCGTCCGCGAGAGCCAGGCCCTGTTTGGTATCCAGCAAGGCTCGACGTTCGAGGCCCTGCGTCGCGAATCGTCAGACCGCCTGCAGGAGATCGGCTTTGACGGCTATGCAATCGGCGGTCTGGCCGTGGGCGAAGGCCATGAGGCCATGTGCGAAGTCCTGGATTATGCGCCCGACATGCTGCCGGTGGACCGCCCCCGCTACCTGATGGGCGTCGGCAAACCGGTGGACCTCGTGGAGGCTGTCTGGCGTGGCGTCGACATGTTCGACTGCGTGCTGCCCACGCGCGCCGGCCGTCATGGTCAAGCCTGGACGTGGGATGGTCCAATCAACCTGAAGAATGCGCGGTTCGCCGAAGACTCCGATCCGCTGGAGCCGGACATGCCCTGCCCGGCCTCATCACAGTATTCGAAGGCCTATCTGCATCACCTCGTCCGCGCGGACGAACTCCTCGGCAAGGTGCTGCTGAGCTGGCACAACATCGCCTTCTTCCAGGCTCTGACAGCGGCGATGCGCGAGGCGATCACGGCGGGCCGGTTCGAGAAGTTTCGCCGCGAGTTTCACGCCCGGCACGTCTCGAACGGCCCGTAACCGTCGAGGAGCACTGCCCCTCGACGGTCGGGCGCCCGATCAGCGGTCGATCTGGCAGGACGGATGATCCGGGTAGAACCAGCACCAGTCAGTGGGATGCGGATCGGGATCGGGCGCCGGCTCAGCTGCAGCGGCGGTCGCGCTGCCGAACATCAATGCAATCAGAAGCATCTTCATAGCGGTCTCCAATATTCGCAGCTCAGGTTCGAGCGTCTTCACGAATTAGGAGAAAACAAAGCACCTCAAATCACGATCCGGTGCGTAAATGCATGGATCAATACTTGTAACAAAACCACTTGCTGGCTTGCTAGTTAATATTCGAGCGCCGAGGACGGAACCAGGAAGGAGCTGCGGGCGGGAGGCAGTTTCTCTCCATGCCCGCGCCTTTAAGGAAAGCGCGGCGCATCACGCCCGCCTGGATGGCGGATTGCACGCGCCGACTATGCCGCTCGGCCCCTGTCAGCAGACGAATCCAGCCGCGGGCCGGGATGAAGTCGGTGCTGGCGTCGCGGACCGCATCAAGCGCCAGATCCGCAGCGGCCGCGGCGGCAAGCTCGCTTCTGGAACCGCGGGGAGGCGGAGGCTCGGCGGTGTCAGGGCCCAACGCTTCGTCGAGCCGCGCCACTTCTGCCGCTATGGCGCGGCAGCGGCCCATGCCGCGCAGGTCGTAGGGATTTGTTTCGGCGTGCCGCAGCACCGGAGGGATTTGCTCGCGCCGCAGATTGAAATCCTCCAGCGGAGCCAGAGCCGCCGCACCAAAGCCCGCGCCAAACTGGCGCGCGCCGCCCATCGCCGTGCGCGCGGTTGCGCAGCCTGTGAGGGCTAACAGAAGGGCGGATGCGGCGATCGCCGTGCGGAATCGCGCCCGGGCGCCGTCGGCGGAGCGGGTCGTGAGGCGCTGCTGGTCGGCCTCGACAGTTCTTGCCGCCTGATCGCCCATGCCCTCGACGTCCATTCGTGTCTCTCGACAACCCGAACCGTCGCGCCCTTGTTCCCGGAAGGGGTGGTACGTCCTCTCGGGCTCGAACCGAGGACCCTCTGATTAAAAGTCAGATGCTCTAACCAACTGAGCTAAGGACGCGCACACCGGCGGATCGCGCTTGCGACCCGGCGACGCGCCTTCTGTTGCAATCCGGGGCGCGGGTCAAGCGTCCGGTCGACGGATGCCGCCGATCCGGCTAGGCCACGGAGTATGAAACCGTTGTCAGGCCTGCGCATCCTCGAGTTCGACGGACTGGGGCCGGTGACGTTCGCGGGCATGGTCCTGGCCGACATGGGCGCGGATGTTCTGCGGCTGACGCGGGCGCCGGACGCCGGGGTCTCTGTGTTCGAGGATGTCGGCGGCGAAATTCTGCATCGCGGCCGTGCGGCGGTCCCGGTCAATCTCAAGGCTTCCACGGATCAGGCACGGGTGCTGGACCTTGTCGCCTCGGCCGACGCCTTGATCGAGGGGTTCCGGCCGGGGGTTATGGAACGCCTTGGCCTTGGCCCGGAAGCATGCGCCGAACGTAATCCGACGCTTGTCTATGGCCGGATCACGGGCTGGGGCCAGACGGGGCCCAAGGCCGCCGAGGTTGGCCACGACATCAACTACATCGCCCTGAGCGGGGCGCTCTCAACCCTCGGCGAGCCTGACCGGCCGCCCCGGCCGCCTTTGAACCTGATCGGCGACTACGGCGGGGGCGCCATGATGTTGGTCGCCGGCGTTCTCGCGGCCCTGCTCTCCGCGAAACAGACCGGCCGGGGCCAGGTCGTGGACGCGGCGATGACGGACGGGTCGTCGATGCTCATGAGCCTGTTCCACGCGCTCTCGGCGCGAGGTCTGTGGACGCAGGCCCGGGGCTCGAACCTGCTGGATGGCGGAGCGCCGTTCTACCGCTGCTATGCCTGTCGCGACGGCAAGTTCATCGCGGTCGGGGCGCTGGAGCCGCAGTTCTATGCCGCCCTGCTTGGAGGGGTTGGGCTCTCGCCAGCCGAGGCGCCGCAGTACGACCGCGACGGGTGGCCCGAACTTCATCGCCGGTTCGAGGCTCTGTTCGCGAGCCGCGACCGGGACGACTGGGCATCGGTCTTTGACGGCTCGGACGCCTGCGTCACGCCGGTGCTGTCGCTCGCCGAGGCCGCGTCCCACCCGCACAATGTGGCGCGCGGTGTTTTCCCTGGCGGGGCGACGCCACAGCCGCGCGCCGCCCCGGTGTTTTCCGGCGCGTCCGCCGCGGCTGACCATCGTGCGGGACAGGTCACCCTCGACGAGGCGGTCGCTCTCTGGCGCTGAACCGGCGGCGCTGAGCGGGCGTGGCGAACTGGTCCGGGCGTCGCGGCGATGATGACCGTCAGCGCATTCGCCGCTATGGAACAGCGGAGCGGGCCGCACGTTGCACGTCCGATCCGGGGAAGACCGAGCCTATGAAACGACTGATCGCCTGCCTGGCCCTGACCGGAGCCGTCGCGCTCGCCGCTTGCGACGATCCGCAAGCCTATGACGAACGCGAGGTGGCGGATGTCGTCGTCGAGGAATCCGCCGCCACGGCTGCTGACGAGGCGGCCGCACCCGTTGCTGCGCCCAGCGCCGTAGATACCCCTCCCGCCGACACCACGACGCTTCCGGGTGAAAAGCGGACGTCCGAAGAATCGGTCAAACCTGAGAGCGAGACGCTTTTCTACTGATCGGGATCCCGACCGATGGCGCACCGGCGGATACCGGGCCGGCGACCGCCCTGCCCTGACGAAGGAACCCGTTTGAAGACCCGGCCTGTCCTGTTCCTCGCCAGCACGGCGAGCCTCGCCCTCCTAGCGTCCACTGCACATGCAGACCCGCGGGCCGAAATCCGGGGTGCGATGGACGGCGAGCTGCGGGCCCTGCTGACCCGCGCAGTGGGCGAGGTCGACGATCCGCCGTCCAACAGGTTCGAAGCAAGACGCCGCGCCCGCGCAGCCATGGAGTCGGCGGAGGCTCTGTTGCGGTCCGAGGGCTACTATCAATCGACGCTGGAGGACGTGGTCGAGGGCGAGGAAACGCCGGTCGCCGTCGTCAATGTCACGCCCGGACCCCGCTTCGTCTTCACCAGCCCCGACATCCAGTGGACAGCGCCCGCGCCTGATCCGGAGGCGGAAAACGCCGCCGATCAGGAAGTCGCGATCAAGCAGGGCCAGCAGGGCCGCGCCGCTGACGTGATCGCCGCCGAGGGGCGCGCGGTCGCCGTGCTGACGCGTCGGGGCTACGCTGACGCAGCCGCGGAGCCGAGACGGGTGGTCGTTGACCACGCGACCTTCACCGTCCAGCCGAACTACCGGATCAACTCCGGCGCCCTCGTCCGGTTGAATGGCGTTCGGCTGGAGACGCGGGGTCCGACCAACCCGGATTGGGTGGCCGGTCTCGCGCCATGGAGCGAGGGCGATGTCTACGATCCGGAGGACGTGGCGGAACTGGAGCGGCGGCTGCTTGAGACCGGCGTTTACGACGGCATCGGCGTGGCTCTGGCTCCGCGCGATCAGACGTTGGACAACGGCAATCGGCCCATCATCGTCACCCTGACCGACCGGCCCCGGCGGATTCTTGAAGCCGGTGCGACCTTCTCCACCGCGGAAGGATCCGGGGTGGACCTGATCTGGACCTGGCATAACCGGTTCGGGCGGGCGGACACCCTGGTCTTCCAAGCCCGCGCGGCCGACGTCGACAGCCGCCTTGGAGCTAATTTGAGCCTGCCGCACTGGCGGCGACCAGGAGAGACCCTGCGGCTGTCGGCCGCCGTCCTGAACGAGGACACCGAGGCCTACCGGCGCACGGCGCTGGCGCTGGCGGCCGATCTGCAGCAGCGGCTCGGAAAGACCTCCTACATCAGCTACGGCGTCGGCCTCGACGCCGGCCAGTACGACGAAAATCGCTTTGATCCGGTCACTCAGGCCCCGATCAATTTCGACCGCAACCTGATCATCCTGACCGGCCGCGGCAGCGCCTATCTCGACCGGTCGAACGATCCTCTCGACCCGACGACGGGCTATCGCTTCACGGTATCGGCCCAACCGACGGCCGTGGCGGGCGAGGACACGGTCTTTTTCCTGCGCGCCGAGACGCAGGTCACGGCCTACCTGCCGCTTCAGGACAATGCGAAGACCGTGATCGCCGGACGTGCGCGGCTCGGCACGATCCTCGGCGGCGAAGAACTGACCATCCCGTCAGACAGGCTGTTCTATTCCGGTGGCGGCGGCTCGGTTCGCGGCTTCGAATATCAGGGCGTAGGCCCGCGCCTGCCGGACAATACGCCGCGCGGCGGGCTCAGCCTGATCGAAGGCTCGGTCGAGGTGCGGCGGGACGTGTGGCGAAATTTCCAGGCGGTCGCTTTCGTCGACGCCGGCGCCGTCGGATTCGACGAGACCCCCGACCTCGACAACCTGCGCTATGGGGTGGGCGTAGGCGTCCGGTACAAGCTGCCGTTCGGTCCGATCCGGGCTGACATCGCCTTCCCTCTGGACCGCCGTCCCGGCGACGCCGACTTCCAGATCTATGTCAGCATCGGACAGGCGTTTTGACCGCCGAACCGCCCCCCGAGTCGCCGGTGGAGGCGGCGGAGACGCCGGCCAAGGCCGAGCGGCGCAAGCGGACGCGGCTGCAGGCGATCGCTTTTTTCGGCGGCTTGGGACTGGCGATTGTGGCCGTTCTGGTGGCCGTGACGCTGGTCGGGGGACGGATGTATCTGCTGTCCGGCCCGGGCCGCGATCTGGTGACCAGCTTCGTCGCCGGCAAGAAGCTGGGCCGCTATGGGCGAATCAATGTCGAGGGCGTGCGCGGCGACCTGTTCGACGATTTCACCATCGACCGGGTCACGGTCACCGACGTGGACGGCGTTTGGCTGGAGGCGCGGCAGGTGCGGGTGGATTGGGACTGGTGGCCGCTGGTCACCCGACGGTTCCACGCAACCAGCATCGAGGCGCAGGTCGTGCGGCTGATCCGTCGACCAAAGGTCGAGGCCTCAACCACGCCGCCGGGGCCGCAACCCCTCTCGGTGGACATCGACCGGTTCGCGGCAAACGTCGAACTGCTGGAGGGTTTCAGCCAGGAGTACGGCCGCTGGCGGCTGACGGGCGAAGCCAACGCCCCGCGACGTGGAGCGAAATCAGTGCTCGTCAACGCCGCGAGCAACAGTCGTCCCGGCGACTACCTGCGCATCAACGCGACCCTTGGGGAGGAGATCACCGACCTGCGCCTGAACCTGCGCGCCAACGAGGCCCAGGGCGGGCCGATCGCGGGAGCGCTCGGCTATTCGCCCGACCAGCCCTTCTACGCCACTGCGGTCGTCAACGGCTCCGTCATCGACGCCATGGTTCGGACGGGCGACGTCGTGCCGCTGGTGATCAAGGGGCGCTATGGCGACGAGCGGACCCGCATCTCCGGCTTCGTCGACTTCTCCGGCTCGGACCTGCTGCGGCCGTTCGCCGAGCGGGTCGGCCCGACCGCCAAGTTCGGCCTCGCGACCGTGCCGGACGGCGACGACGACGGCCTGCAGGGCCTCGGCTGGCGACTCATTTCCGACAACCTCAACGCCAGCGCCAGCGGCGACATTCGTCTGGCGGACCGAAGCAGCCCGGGCATCGACATCGAAGCGACCACTCGCTCGCTGAGCCGGCTGGTCGGACGGCCTGCCGGGGGCGCGGGCGCCTACAGGGGCCAGTTCAAGGGCGCAGCCGCGGCCTGG
>DASRWP010000036.1:0-5466 GCA_035654535.1 Brevundimonas sp. | reverse complement strand
CACGCCCAACAGCCGGCCGCTGGCGCGGTCCTGCCGCTCCGCCCTGATGACGATCTGGCGGGTGTCGTCGCCTTCCCGAATCCAGACCGCCTGGGTGTCGGCGCCGGCGGTCGAGCCGGACAGACGGGTCCGCTCGCGCTGGAACAGACCGTCGGCGGAGGCGGCGAGGGGGCCCAGCGCGCCGACCGTGACCACCCCGAAGATCAGCGCGGCTGCGGCGGCCGGCAGAACGAAGCGCCAGGCCGAGACGCCCGCGGCGCGCATGGCGATCAGCTCGCTGCGGCGGTTCAGACCGACGAAGGCGGCCAGGGTTCCGAACAGGAAGACGAACGGCAGCAGCTGGATCACGACCTGCGGCGACTTCAACAGCATCAGGCCGAGGATGCGCCCGCCGGACAGATCGACGTCGGACCCGACGCCGCGCGAAATCTCGACGAAGTCGATCAACATGATCAAGGCGGCGATGACGCCCAGCGCGACGGCGAGCGACCGCGCCTGCTGGACCAGCACATAACGCTCGATCCGGCCGAGGCGGAGCCGGGACACCGGCAGCAGGCGGCTCATGCGAACCTCGCCGCCAAACGCTCGAGCACGGGCCAACGGCGGCTGCGCCGGGGCTTCAGGGCCCGGAACAGGAGGCGCAGCGCGATCACCGTGGCCGCGATCGGAAGCACATACTGCAGGACGTTCAGCCAGCCGTTCCACGCGCTAGCTGAAACGATCCCGTAGCCGACGATGCGGATCACCAGAAAGGCCGCTGCAGCCTTGGCGATCCGCAGGCCGTAGCCTGTCCGGCTGAACTGCCCGCCCATAATCGCCGTCAGGGCGAAAGCCATGGCCATGAGCGCGTAGAGCGGAGCCGACAGCCGGGAATGTCCCTCAGCCGCCAGCTCGCTGGCCGAACCGACGCGTTCGAGATCTCCAGGCGACGGATTGAACAGCTGCGGCAGGTAAAGGTCCGATGGCTTGTAGCGCACGCGCTCGGTCTGATCGGCGTAGGGCGAAAGGTCGAAGACGTTTCGGTCGAACGACCCGTACGTCAGGACGCCGCGGCTGGAATAGCGGGTCGTCGAGCCGTTCAGCATGGTCAGAACAGGCAGGCCGTCGACCCGCTCGAATCGGGCTTCCGCTGCGTCCCATGTCGCGGCCTCGCCATCCCCATCCGGCAGGTAGACGAATAAATTCTTGAGCAGCCCGTTCTGCTCGATCTGCTGCACGTAGACCGTCAGACCGTCCGGACCCTGCACGAAACGGCCTTCCTCGATCAGCACGGCGGCCAGATCGGTCCGGATGGCGAACGCCTCGGCCCGGGCCTGCCGCTGACCCCATGGTTGCAGCATTGTCGTGATAAGAAGGGTCAGGACAGCCGCCATCGCCGCCAGTCGAATGGCCGGGCGGATCGCTGACCAGCGGGTCACGCCGGAGGCGAATACAGCGGTCAGCTCCTGCTCCCGCTGGAGGCGCGTGAGTGCGATCAGGGCGCCGACGAAGAGCCCGATGGGCACAATCACGGCCAGCAGCTGGGGGACGGCGAGCAGGGTCAACTTTACCATCACCCAGACGCTCTGCCCGCGCTCAACGATGACCTCCAGTTGATCGAGGCTTTGACTTAGGATGCCGATCCCGGTCAGGGCGGCGCACGCACCGACGACAGGCCGGGCGATCTGCCGGAAAAGATAACCCTGGATCAGCGTCATATTCAGGAAAAAACGCCCGTTGCTGGCGGCGGCGAGGGAAGGCATCTAATACACACCCGACCGCGCCGGCGAAACCGCGCGCGCTCATCCCGAAGTCACAGTGGCCGGGGCGTATCACCCGGCGGGAGCCTTAAATGAAGATCGAATTCGTCTCGTCCGCGGGCTCCGCAGAAGTGTTGGCCGTCCTCGTCCACGAGGGGCGCGCACTGGCCGGCTCAGGCGGCGACCTCGATGCCGCGGCCTCGGGTGCGCTGACGAAGGCGATGACCGCCAGCCGCTTCACAGGCGGGTCCAACAGCACCCTCATCGTCGCCGCTCCCGCGGGCGTCGAGGCGGCCACGATCGTCCTGACGGGCGGCGGTGACGCCGACAAGTTCGACGATCTGGCGCTGGAGGCCGCCGCCGGGGCGGCCTATCACGCGGTCAAGCTGTCGGGCGCGTCCGCCCTGACCATCGACGGCTCGACCCTTTCTGCGGACCAGGCGGCGCGGGCGGCGTTCGGCGCGCGGCTGGCCGCCTATCGCTTCCTGAAATACCGCACCACGCTGAAGCCCGAGAAGACGCCTTCGATCGAGACGATCCGGGTCGTCGCTGCGGACGCCGGGGCGGCCGAAGCCGCCTATGCAAAGCTGTCACCGGTCGCTGACGCGGTGGAGTTCTCACGCGATCTGGTCGCGGAGCCTGCCAACATTCTCTACCCGGAAGAGTTCGCCCGGCGGGTCAAGGCGCTGGAAAGCCTGGGCCTCGAAGTCGAGATCCTTGGCGAGGCGGAGCTCGAGTCACTCGGATTCCGCACCCTGCTCGCCGTTGGTCAGGGCAGCGTGCGCGACAGCCAGGTCGCGATCATGAAGTGGAACGGCGGCGCCGAGGGCGAACAGCCGATCGCTTTCGTCGGTAAAGGCGTTTGCTTCGACACCGGAGGCATCTCGATCAAGCCCGCGGACGGCATGGAAGAGATGAAGTGGGACATGGGCGGGGCCGCGGCCGTGGCCGGCCTGATGCACGCGCTCGCGGGCCGTAAAGCCAGGGTGAACGCAATCGGCGTCCTCGGCCTGGTAGAGAACATGCCCGATGGAAACGCCCAGCGTCCGGGCGACGTGGTGATGTCGCTGTCTGGCCAATCCGTCGAGGTGCTGAACACCGACGCCGAGGGCCGGCTCGTTCTGGCAGACTGCCTCTGGTACACGCAGGAGCGGTTCAAACCGAAGTTCATGCTCGACCTCGCCACCCTGACCGGAGCCATGATCGTGGCGCTGGGTCTGGAATATGCGGGCGTGTTCTCAAACTCGGACGAGTTGGCGAACAACTTCCTCGCCGCAGCTCCAAAGGTCGGCGAGAACGCATGGCGCATGCCGATTCCGGCCGCGTATGAGCGCCACATCGACACCCCGATCGCGGATGTGAAGAACACCGGCAATGGCCGCGCCGGCGGCTCCATCACCGCCGCCCTGTTCCTGCAGCGGTTCACCAACGGCGTGCCCTGGGCGCACATCGACATCGCCCCGACGGCTTGGGTCAAGGACAGCCGCAACCCGACAGTGCCGGACGGCGCGGTCGGCTGGGGAGTCCGCACGCTCGACCGCATGGTCGCCGACTCGTACGAGAGCTGAGGCGCGGAGAGGGCGGGGTCGCGTGTCCGGGACCGGACCTGAAATCTGGTTCTATCACCTCGAGCGATCGACGCTCGGCGAGGTCCTGCCCGGCCTGCTGGAGAAGACGCGGCAGCGGGGCTGGCGGGCTCTGGTGCGTGCGTCGGGCCCAGGTCTGCTGGAAGAGATTGACGAGCGGCTGTGGACGTATCGGGACGACAGCTTCCTCGCTCACGGACGCGCCGGAGAGGCATTCCCGGAGCGGCAGCCGATACTGCTGACCGAAACCCGAGAGAACCCGAACGGCGCTCAGGCGCTCTTCATCGTGGACAGCGCAGAGCTGGGCGATACGGAAGGCTTCGACCGATGCTTCATCATCTTCGACGGGCGGGACGAGGCCTCGGTGGCGGAGGCGCGAAGCCGCTGGAAGACGTTGAAGGACGGGGGCGCGAACCTCGCTTACTGGAAGCAGTCGCCCGAGGGGCGCTGGGAAAAGTCGGCCTGATCGCTCTCGTGGCGCTCGCAGCCTGCTCAACGCCCGCATCGGACGCGTCCGCCCCCCGCGCGGTCGAACAGGCGCAGATCGATCCCCCGGTCGGCGCGCCGCCGACCGATCCTACCGTCGATCAGTGCCGCGCAGGAGAGATGCAGTGGCTGGTCGGAAAGTCCCGGAGCGAAATCCCGGTGCCGGTCGATGTCGTCAACCGGCGCGTAGCCTGCACCACCTGCCCGGTAACGGAAGATTTTGCGCCGCAGCGGCTCAACATTTTCTTTAATGAGCAGAGCGGGATCGTAGAACAGGTTCGTTGCGGCTGAGCCGCCTGCAGGAGACCGCGGATGAAGATCGCCATCGCCGGCCTGGCCATCACAGCCTTGCTCGCCGCCTGCGCACCTCCACCTGCATCCGGCTCGGATCCGGGCCTTGCGCCCTCCGACAACCTGACTCCCTGCCGGGCTGACCGGTATCAAGGTTTTGTGGGGCGGAATCGATCCGAGCTGCCGCCGAAGCCCGTGAACGAAACCTGGCGCGTGGCCTGCACGACGTGCCCGGTCACCATGGATTACAGCCAGAGCCGGATGAACGTCTTCTACGACGAGCGGACCGGGATCATCCGCGAGGTGAAATGCGGATGAGGCGCATGATGGTCTTCGCGGCGCTCGCCGCCTGCGGCTGCGCGCCCATGCCGCCCGCCGACGGAGAGCCGGTCCCGCAGCGCTGCGACGCCGCTTCGGCCAGATCGTTGATCGGGTCTCACGTCGGCGCTGTCGATTTCGCGCCGGGCGCCAATGTCAGGATCGTCTGCACCACATGTCCGACCACGAAGGATTTGCGGCCGGACCGACTCAATGTCCGCTTCAACCAGGCCACCGGCGTCATTGAGCGCGTCGACTGCGGCTGACCGGCCTTGGCGCAACCTGCGTTTCACGGCAGGGTGGATGCGAGGGAACGAGGGAGGGCGGACGATGCGCAGGATTTTGTTGGCGGGCGTAGCGTTGGGGGCGGCGCTGACTGGTCCCGCCGCCGTGGCCGATGCGACGGCGGATCGTGCGGCGCGAGACCTGATCGAGCGACCACAGGTCTGCGGACCAGCGGTGTCGGCCAATATCACGGACCCCGCCGCCTCGATGGTCATGGTGGACGGGTTCGGCACCGGCGGCTTCCCTATCGACACCCGCAGCACGGAGGCGCAGGCGTGGTTCGATCACGGCGTCCGCCTGCGCTGGGCCTTCGAGCACAAGGAGTCGGTGCGGGCGTTCCGCAAGGCGCGCCTGATCGATCCGGGCTGCGGCATGTGCGCATGGGGCGAGGCCTGGGCGCTGGGACCGAATCTTAACGGCGGCGGGAGTGATGACGACAGCCAGGCGGCGGCTCTGAAAGCGGCCCGGGACGCGCGTCGGCTCGCGCGGCGGGCCACCCCCATGCAGCGCCAGATGATCGACGCCCTGATCCAGCGCTATTCCGGCCGCAAGGAAACGCGCGAGCGCCGCTTCGCCGAGGCGATGGACCGCATCGCGCGCCGCAACCCTTCCGACGTCACCGTCGCCGCCATCACGGCTGACGGGTGGATGCTCAAGGCGGACGACTGGTGGGACGACGAGGGCAAGGCCGCCGATCCCGGTGTCACGCGCGCCATGGCCATTCTCGAACAGACGCTGGCGGCGGCGCCGAGCGATCCCGG
>DASRWP010000035.1:0-2065 GCA_035654535.1 Brevundimonas sp. | reverse complement strand
CTCAACCACACGGGCGCGCACAAGATCAACAACGTGCTGGGCCAGATCATCCTGGCGCGCCGCATGGGCAAGTCGCGGATCATCGCCGAGACCGGGGCCGGCCAGCATGGCGTGGCGACGGCGACGGTGTGCGCGCGTTTCGGCCTTCAGTGCGTGGTCTACATGGGCGCGGCGGATGTGCAGAGGCAGTCGCCGAACGTGTTCCGTATGAAGCTGCTCGGGGCCGAAGTCGTCCCCGTCACCTCGGGCCGCGGCACGCTCAAGGACGCCATGAACGAGGCGATGCGGGACTGGGTGACCAATGTCGAGGACACCTACTACCTGATCGGCACGGCGGCGGGGCCGCACCCCTATCCGGCCATGGTGCGCGACTTCCAGTCGGTGATCGGACGCGAGACGCGGGTCTCGATGCTGGCGCGGCGCGGGAGACTACCCGACGCGGTGGTCGCCGCGATCGGCGGAGGCTCGAACGCCATCGGCCTGTTCCATCCGTTCATCGAGGACGCCGGCGTGCGCCTGATCGGGGTCGAGGCGGCCGGGCGGGGACTCGACGGCCCCGACCATGCCGCCAGCCTGCAGGGCGGACGGCCCGGCGTGCTCCATGGCAACCGCACCTATCTGCTGCAGGACGACGACGGCCAGATCCTCGAGGGCCACTCGATTTCGGCAGGTCTCGACTATCCCGGGATCGGCCCCGAACACGCGTGGCTGAAGGACATCGGCCGCGCCGAATACCGCGCCGCCACCGACGCCGAGGCGCTGGAGGCCTTCCAGCTGTGCTCGAAGCTGGAAGGGATCATCCCCGCGCTGGAGCCCAGCCACGCGCTCGCCCGGATCGGCGAGATCGCGAAGGAAGTGGGCAAGGGCGGCGATGTCGTGCTGAATATGTGCGGGCGGGGCGATAAGGACATCTTCGCGGTCGCGAAGCATCTGGGCGTGGAGTTATAGACATGAAGATCGTGATGATGGCGGCTGCGGCCGCCCTGCTGGCTGCACCCGCCTGGGCGCAGGCCCCGGCGACGCCTCAGGCCCCTGTGACGGACGCGGGCGTGCTCCCGGGCGCGACCCTGGCCGCCGATTGCGGCAATCTCTACGGTCTCGCCGGCCGCGCCTTCTGCGTCAGCGCGCCGCTCGCAAGCGTGGGAGCTCTCGCTGACGCCTATATCGCGGACCTGGGAACCAAGGGCTGGCTTCCGGCCGGGGGCGACGACAACCGCGTGGTGTTCGTGCGGCGCCGCGACGGCGGCGGCTGTGACGGCCTGCAGATGCAGGCATTCTACGACACGTCCCGCCCGACAGGACCGGAAGCCATCGCCTATCTGGGCTTCGGTCCGATCCCCGGCGACGTCTGCGCGGCCCAGCCGGCCGCGGCGCCCGCGCCCGCTCAATGACCACGGCGCGCATCGACGCCCGGTTCGCGGCGCTGAAGGCCGAGGGTCGGGCGGGGTTCGTCGCCTATGTCATGGCCGGCGACCCCGACCGGGAGGTGGCGCTGGAGATCCTGAGGGGGCTCCCCGCCGCGGGCGCCGACATCATTGAGCTGGGCTTTCCCTTCTCCGATCCGATGGCCGAGGGCCCGCCGATCCAGCGCGCAGCCCTGCGCGGGCTAGCCGGCGGCATGACCCTGCGCGGCACCC
This sequence comes from Brevundimonas sp., assembly GCA_035654535.1. Lineage (GTDB taxonomy): Bacteria > Pseudomonadota > Alphaproteobacteria > Caulobacterales > Caulobacteraceae > Brevundimonas. Next base: position 428 of record DASRWP010000035.1, on the reverse strand, counting down.
TGGCGCTGGCGCAGGCGTTCCGGGCGGGAGACCCGGACACGCCGCTGATCCTGATGGGCTATCTCAACCCGATCGAGACCTATGGCTACGCCGCATTCGCCCGGGACGCGGCTGCAGCGGGGGTCGATGGCCTGATCGTGGTCGACTGTCCACCGGAAGAGGCCGGGCCGCTGTCGGACGCGCTCGACGCCGCTTCGGTGTCGCTGATCCGGCTGGCGACGCCGACCTCGGACGACGCACGGCTGAAGATCGTGGCCGAGCGAACTTCGGGTTTCGTCTATTACGTCTCGGTCGCGGGCGTGACCGGGGTGAAGGAGGCGCAGGCCGCGTCCGTGGCTCCCGCCGTCGAGCGTGTGCGCCGGGCCTCGGGTCTGCCCGTCGCCGTCGGCTTCGGGGTGAGGACGCCGGAGCGGGCGGCGGAGATCGCG
>DASRWP010000034.1:0-3396 GCA_035654535.1 Brevundimonas sp. | reverse complement strand
CCTGCAGGTGCTCGATGACGATGGCGAAGCGCTCGATCCGGTCCGGCTCCCGCAGCACGGTTCCGTCCGCCAGCGCCCGCTCCAGATGCGCCGCCAGCCACGGCCGACCATAGACACCCCGTCCCAGCATCAGGGCGTCGGCTCCCGATTGTCGCAGCGCCTCGCGCGCATCGTCCGCCGTAAGGATGTCGCCATTGACGATCACCGGCACGCTGACCGCGGCCTTGACCTCGCCCACCGCCGCCCAATCCGCCTTTCCGGTGTAGAACTGCGCGCGGGTTCTACCGTGCACCGTGACGGCCCGGATGCCGATGTCCTCGGCCCGGCGCGCCAGCTCCGGCGCGTTGCGGCTGGAATCGTCCCAGCCCAGCCTCATCTTCACCGTCACCGGCCGCGACGTCGCTCCGACCGCGGCCTCCATCAGCCGGCTGGCGAGGTCCGGGGTGCGCATCAGAGCCGACCCGCAGGCCGCCCCGGTGACCTCCTTGGCCGGGCACCCGAAGTTCAGGTCGATAATGTCCGCGCCGGCAGCCTCGGCCATACGGGCGCCCTCGGCCATGGTCGCCGGATCGCGACCGACTAGCTGGATTACCGTCAGCGGCAGGCCCTCGCCGACGGCGGCGCGGCGGACAACGTCGGGCCGGCCCCGCGCCAGTTCCGCCGAAGCGACCATCTCCGTCGCCACATAGGCCGCGCCCAGCCGGGAGGCCAGGCGCCGGAACGGCAGGTCGGTCACCCCCGTCATGGGGGCGGTCAGCACCCGGCCGGGCACCCGGACGTCGCCGATCTGTATTCCAATGGCCATCGGCCCCTTTCCGCGCGACTGCCGCCCCTCGTCAAGCGCAACCGCGGCGATTAGAAGGCCCGGATGATGCCGCCACCTACTCCCTTCGCCGCTGTCGTGGTCGCCGCCGGTTCAGGATCGCGCGCCGGCGGCGCAAAGCAGTGGCGGCCGCTGGGCGGCAAGCCGGTGCTGCGCTGGTCGGTGGAGGCGCTGGTGGACGCGGGCGCCGACGAGGTCATCGTTGTCATCCCGGCGGGAACCGAACCCGAAGCGACGACTGCGCTCGAAGGACTGGGCGGTTGGCGGCTCACGGTGGGGGGGGAGTCGCGGGCCGTTTCCGTGCAGAACGGCCTGGCGCTGCTCAGCGGCGACCCGGACCGGCCGGTGCTGATCCACGACGCCGCGCGCCCCTTCCTCGACATCGCCCTGATCCATCGTCTGGCCGCCGCCCTTTCCGAGGCCGACGGAGCTCTGCCCGGTCTGCCGGTCACCGACAGCCTCAGGCGCGCCATCGACGGCCGGGTCTCGGGCGGGGCCCCTCGCGACAACCTGTGGCGGGCCCAGACGCCCCAGGCTTTTCGCTGGCGCACCATCGCCGACGCCTACGACGCCTGGCCCATGGGGGAACTTGCGACCGACGAGGCCACGGTGGTCGAACGGGCCGGGGGCCGCGTCCGGATCGTGCCGGGCGACCCGCGCCTGATGAAACTCACCTACCCCGAGGATTTCGCCATGGCCGAAGCATTGGTCCCGAGACAGATCCGCGTCGGTCAAGGTTTCGACGCCCACCGCTGGGGCCCCGGCTCATCCGTCTGGCTTTGCGGGGTCGAGATCGCACACGATCAAACCCTGATCGGCCACTCTGACGCCGACGCCGGCCTGCACGCGCTCACGGACGCCATCCTCGGCGCCATGGGAGACGGCGACATCGGCGACCACTTTCCGCCCACCGATCCCCGTTGGAAGGGCGCCTCCTCGGACCAGTTCCTGAGCCACGCGGTCGAGCGACTGAAGGCCCGCGGCGGTCGTCTGATCAATGTGGACGTGACCCTGATATGCGAACAGCCCAGGGTTAAGCCCCACCGTCAGGCCATGCGCCAGCGGCTGGCTGTGCTGCTGTCCCTTCCGCTCGATGCGGTCAGCGTGAAGGCCACCACCACCGAGGCCATGGGCTTTACCGGCCGCGGTGAAGGCCTCGCCTCCCAGGCCTTGGCCACGATCGAACTGCCGATCTAGAGCGGACGTTCCGCCGGCGGGAACATGCTGCGCTGAAGCGCGCCGAACAGATTGACGTAGTCGTCCGTCCATGGCCGGACCGCCGTTCCGCCCACGGCCTTCCAGCGGGGATCGGCGCGGAAGTCCGCCAGCCCCTCGGGCGTCGGCGACAGCACCAGCGCCTCCGTGGAGGCCTCGGCCATGTCGGGCGTCGCATCGCTCTCGTAGTAGATCTGGTGCAGATGCGCCTTGCCGAGACCGCGGGCCGCCGCAATCGCGGGAAGCGTGATGTCGAGGTTGCGGTTCGACAGGTGCAGCAGCACCACGCCGTTCGGCTTCAACAGCGCCAGATAGCCGGCGATCGCCTCCTGCGTCAGCAGGTGGGTCGGAACGGCGTCGGACGAGAAGGCGTCAATGATCAGCAGGTCGTAGGCGCCGGGCTGCTGCCGGGCCAGGGTCAGACGGGCGTCGCCCATGACCGTGTCGATCGGCCCGACGGCGCAGTCCGAGATGTAGGTGAACCAGCGCGGGTCGCGCGACAGCCGGTCCACCATCGGATCGATCTCGAAGAACGTCATCCGGTCCTCGCCGCGCTTGTAGGCGGCCATGGCGCCCGAGCCCTGTCCAACCACCCCGATCCGGGCGGGGCCGCGCGCCTGCACGACCTCGGCGGCCTGACCGATGGGCGTCGCCGCGGCGTAATAGAGGGTGGGCACGCAGTCGAAGCGCGGATCGCGCGCCTGCGCTCCATGCAGGGTCGTTCCGTGCATCATCACATGAACGTCGCCGCCCAGATGGGGATCAGGGACGTTGGCTACGCGCATGACGCCGAAGAAACTGCGGCCGGAATAGCTCCAGTCGTATCCGCGGCCGATCCACTGCGACGACAGCGTCATCATCAACAGGATGCCGGTGAACGCGAGGGCCCTATCCCGCACAAGGAAGGCGCAGATCGCCGCAGGCAGCAGGATGATCATCGCCAGCTGCGCCATGGTGAAGGGCGACGTCGCGTAGAAAACGGTCCGCGCGCCGTCGTTGCCGTTCAGATAGAGAGACAACAGCACCGGAGTCGCGGCGACGATCGCGGCGGCGACGAGGACGCCGGTCTGCGTTCCTGTCAGCGGTCCACGGCCCCAGGGGCGGGCGAGACCGACCAGCACCAGAACCAGCGGATATTCCCATACCATGTTAAAAATCACCGGCGCCAAAAGGGCGGTGAACGCGCCACCGACGACGCCGCCGAGCGACATCAACAGGTAGAACTCGGTCAGGCGATCGGGCGCGGGCCTTCGCGCCGCCAGCAGCTGGTGGCACATCAGCGCCGCGAAGAAGAAGGCGAGCAGGTGAATGCCGAAGGCCGTGCTCCAGTTCGAGGTCCGGAAGGCCACCGTCAGCAC
>DASRWP010000033.1:0-3824 GCA_035654535.1 Brevundimonas sp. | reverse complement strand
CCTGCGCCTGTTCCGTCATACGCCCGAGAATGGCCCCGCCGGTGATGCCCTCCGGGAAGCCGGGCATGTTGTGGCTTACCGGAATCCAGCACGCCCGCGGCGAGCCGCCGTCGGCGACCAGCACCGATCGCCGGAACCGAGCCAGATAGGTGGCGGCCGTCAGGCCGGCGGGCCCGGCGCCGATAACCAGCACCTCAATGTCATGGGCGCGCGTCTGCATGTCACCGGCCTTGGTCAGGGGATCACCGCTTGCGAAGCTCCGAGGGCCTGTGCGCCGCCTTGGCGCCGGTCTTGTCGCTCTGGACGATATACTCTGGATTGTCCTCCGACGCCGCCACCTTGTGGCCCTTGATCTGCGTCGGGCCGGTGACCCGTTTGACGACCTTGCCGATCGACGAGCCCTGGCTGTGGTCCCAGCTGACCTTGTCGCCGGTCTTCAGACACTTCGCGGTCATCGGATGGGCTCCTTTGACAACATCTCCGGGCCGTCCAGCACGCGGCGCATCAGCTCGGGGTCGATCAGGATCGGGGTCTCGCCGAACCTGATGATCCAGCGCTGTACCAGCGCCTGTGTTTCGGTTTCCAAACGGTGTCTCCGGAGCCTGCACGCCCTTCCGCCCGTCACAACCCGACGACCGCGATGTGGTTCAGCTTGGCCGTGGACAACTTGTCGGCCGTGGGAGGGTGCGTGCGAATCCCGGGCTTTGCGCCCGTGGCGGGGCCCGGCTATACCGCCCGCCTTATCTCCCCATCCCATCAGAGGCGTGAACCGCATGACCAGGATCAAGGTCGCCAACCCCATCGTCGACATCGACGGCGACGAGATGACCCGCATCATCTGGCAGATGATCAAGGACAAGCTGGTCTTCCCCTTCCTGGACGTCGATCTGGACTACTACGACCTGTCGATGGAGAACCGCGACGCCACCGACGACAAGGTCACGGTGGATGCGGCCCATGCGATCCAGAAGCACGGTGTGGGCGTCAAATGCGCCACCATCACCCCTGACGAGGCGCGCGTCGCCGAGTTTGGCCTGAAAAAGATGTGGAAGTCGCCGAACGGCACCATCCGCAACATCCTTGGCGGCGTGGTCTTCCGTGAGCCGATCATCTGCTCGAACGTGCCGCGTCTGGTGCCCGGCTGGACCCAGCCGATCGTCGTCGGCCGTCACGCCTTCGGCGACCAGTACAAGGCCACGGACTTCCTCGTACCCGGCCCCGGCAAGCTGACCATGAAATGGGTCGGCGCCAATGGCGAAGAGCAGAACTACGAGGTGTTCGACTTCCCCTCGGCCGGCATCGCCATGGGCATGTACAACCTCGATGACTCGATCACCGAGTTCGCCCGCGCCAGCTTCGCCTTCGGTCTCGGCCGCAATTTCCCGGTCTATCTCTCGACCAAGAACACGATCCTCAAAGCCTACGACGGCCGCTTCAAGGACATCTTCCAGAAGGTGTTCGACGAGGAATTCGCCGCCGACTTCAAGGCCAGGGGTCTGACCTATGAGCACCGCCTGATCGACGACATGGTGGCCGCGGCCATCAAGTGGTCCGGCGGCTTCGTCTGGGCGTGCAAGAACTACGACGGCGACGTGCAGTCCGACGTGGTGGCGCAGGGCTTCGGCTCGCTGGGTCTGATGACCTCGGTGCTGATGACCCCGGACGGTAAGATCCTTGAGTCGGAAGCCGCGCACGGCACCGTCACCCGTCACTATCGCCAGCACCAGAAGGGCGAGGCCACCTCGACCAACTCGATCGCCTCGATCTACGCCTGGACGCGCGGCTTCTCGCACCGCGCCAAGCTCGACGGCAACGCCGAACTGGCGACCTTCGCCGAGACCCTGGAGCGGGTCGTGGTCGAGACGGTCGAGGCCGGGCACATGACCAAGGACCTTGCGCTCCTGGTCGGCGATCAGCAGGGCTGGCTGACCACCGAAGGCTTCCTCGACAAGGTGGCCGAGAACCTGACCAGGGCGATGGCGGCCTGATCCTTCAGGCACGGCAGTGAACGGGCCCGTCCGGCTGACACCGGGCGGGCCGGCGTTTGACCGGTCATCCGTCTTCATGCGTTGTGCAGACAGCGCGGAGGAACGATCATCAAGAAGCTGTTCGGCAATCTACTGCTGGCCGCCGTCGTCTTCGCCGGGATCAGCTTCTTCGTGGCTCCGGCGGTGGGCTTCTTCGCGATCCGGTCGGCGGCGGATGCGGGGGACGTCGGCGGGCTGACGCGGCTGGTCGATTTCACCGCCGTGCGGCAGTCGTTGCGGCCGCAACTCGACGGCGAGCCCGCTCTCCGGGCCCCCGCGCCCTCGTTTCTGGACGATCCGATCGCCGCCGTGAGACGGCGGCTGGAGCAGGCGGGGCCACGCCCGGCGGCGGCGCCGGACGTCGACAGCTATCTGTCGCCGAGGGCCTTGGCCGCCCTGACGCGGGGGTCGGGCCGGAGCGCAAACCGGCCGACTGCAGGGACCGGAAGCGCCATGCCCCGGCCGGTGTTCTGGAGCGTGCATCGCGCGCGCATGGCGGTGAACGGGTCGGGTGACGCCCGCACGGTCTTCACCTTCGAGCGCCGCGGTCCGTTCGAGTGGAAACTGGTCCACATCGGCCTTCCTGACCGCGCCGCGGCGTCCGGGGCTTCGAGCCCCGCACCCGCGCGTTGACCCGGGACGCTGGCGCCGGCGGCCAGACTCGGGCAACCGTGGCCGTGGGCAGGCGTTGCATCGCCGGAGGGACGCCATGAACCGGAAGAAGATCATCGTCGGCGTCGCGGTGGCGGCGCTGGTCGTGTTCGTGGCCGCCTGGGCGATCGCGCCCGTGCTGGCGGCGCAATCGCTGGTCCGCGCGGCCAAGGCGGGCGACGAGCGCAGGATCGAGTCGCTGGTGGATTTCCCGTCTCTCCGGACCAGTCTCAAGGAAGAGCTGAACGCGGCGTTGATCGAGCGCATGCGGCGCGACCCGCGCGTGGTCGAGAGCGGCCTCGGCGGCCTCGGCATGATGCTGGCGCCGATGCTGCTGTCGGGTGCGGTCGAGACCCTGATCACGCCCGAGGTCGTGGCCGACATGGTCGTTACCGCAGAAGCGCCGGATCCGGCGCGTCCCTCCGACCCTGATCCCGCCGACAAGCGCGACACCGACGACATCCACCAGTCGTGGGGCTATCGCAGCCTCAACGAATTCGCCGTGACCTTGACTGACCGCGACCGGCCTGACGACCGGCTGGCCCTGATCATGGTCCGGTATGGCCTGTTCGACTGGAAGCTGGCGGCCGTCGACCTGCAGAGCGGGCGAGCGGCCTAGGCCCCGAGCGCCGCCCGCACCGCTGAAAGACCATCCTCGGCCTTCGAGCCGTCGGGGGCGCCGCCCTGGGCGAAGTCGGGCTTGCCCCCCGCGCCCTGTCCGCCCATGGCGATGACGGCCGCGCGGGCGAGGTCCGCCGCATTGACCCGACCGGCCATGTCGCTGGTCACGGCGACGGTGACGGCGGCCTTGCCGTCGGTGACGCCGATCAGAGCGACCACGCCCGAGCCGACCTGTTTGCGGAAGTCCTCGGCCACGCCACGCAGGCCCTTGCCATCGACGCCGTCGAGCACGCGGGCGATCAGCTTGACGCCGCCGATATCCTCCGGCGCCGCATTGGCCGAGACGCCGCCGCCGCCGAGCGCGAGCTGCTTCTTGAGGTCCGCGACCTGCTTCTCCAGCGAGCGGACGGAACCGGTCAGGGCTTCGACACGCGTGGGCACGTCCGACGGCTGGACCTTGAACGTCTGGGCCAGCTTCTTCGCCACCCCGGCCTGCGCCAGCAGATGCCGGCGGGCGTTCGCCGC
>DASRWP010000032.1:0-5971 GCA_035654535.1 Brevundimonas sp. | reverse complement strand
GGCGGGTGGAAGGCTCGGCCCGGAATGTGGTGCTGGACCTTCGCTTCGACCCTCAGGCTGCATCGACCATGGCCGCTGAGCTGACGGCTTCGAACGCCGCCTATCTCAGAGGCCGGTCGGGGCGTGAGCCCGGGGCCGGCGATCTCTACGCCGCGCACTTCCTCGGCCCGGCAGGGGCCGCGCAGCTGATGGACGCGATGGATCGGCGGCCGGGCGCCAGCGCCGTCGCAATCTTTCCCGAAGCCGCGGCGGCCAACCGATCCATCTTCTACCGCGACGGTCGCCCCGCGACCGTCGCCGAGGTTCACGCCAACCTGCAGCGGAGCGCCGGTCAGGGAGCCCCCGCGGCCGGGTCGGGGTCACCCCTCGACCCGCCCGCGCCCGAGCTGAGCGAACGGGATCGGATGCTGGCCGCCCGGCTGGACAGGTTGAAGCAGGACCAGAGCCTGCTCGCCCTGCTGCTGGGTCAGGAGGGCGACGGCAAGAGCGGTGGATTCGGCGGGGCGTTCGGGCCCGGAGAGGCCAAGCGCATCTAGACGAATCCGCCCATGGTAAACCGCCCGTTAGGGATGCGGGATCAAGGTGCCCGACAAGACGCTGGATACCGACATGACCGCCTATCGCGCCCGCCTGACAGAGATCGACATCCATCGGCTGATCAAGGCCGCCGACGAGGATGAGCGGGCCGCGGCGACCCACAAGCTGTGCCGCAGCATGGAGCGGGCTCAGCTGAGCGATGCGGATCGGTCCGCGGCGCAGAAAATCCTCCGGATGCTGGCGCAGGACGCCGCCGAACTGGTCCGGCGCGCGATGGCCGTGACGCTGAAGGCCTCGGACCTCATCCCGCGCGACGTGGCGCGCAAGCTGGCGGCGGATGTCGACAGCGTGGCCCTGCCCATCATCAACTTTTCGCCTGCGTTCACCGACGAGGATCTGATCGAAATCGTGCAGGCTGGCTCCGCCGTCCGGCAGGTCGCCGTGGCCGGCCGTCCGCGCGTGGGTCGCGATGTGGCGGACGCGCTTGCAGACGTCGGTTGCGAGCAGGCGGTTCGCGCCTTGTCCGCCAACGACAACGCCGACGTGGCCGAGGCCGCCCTCGGACGTTGTATTGACCGGTTCGGGGCGTCTCCCGAGGTCATCGCAGCGATAGCCTACCGTCAGGTGCTGCCGCTGTCAGTCACGGAGCGACTGGTCGAACTGGCCTCCGACGCCGTCCGGGAGCATCTGGTCACCCGGCACGCCGTCGCGCCCGAGGTCTCTATCCGTCTGGCCGGGTTCGCCCGCGAGCGCGCGACCGTCGATCTGGTCGACCAGGCGTCGGGACAGGCGGACCTCGCCCAGTTCGCTGCGACGCTCAACGCGCGTCGGGCGCTGACGCCTTCACTGCTGCTCAGGGCCTTGGCGCGAGGGCATATGGAGCTCTTCGAGCACGGAATGGCGGAGCTCGCCGGCACGCCGGTCGCCCGAGCTTCCCTGATGATCCACGACGCGGGTTCTCTGGGGCTGAAGGCCGTGTATGACCGCGCCGGGCTGCCGCCGAGACTGTTCCAAGCCTTCCGTGCGGGCGTTGACACATGGCGCCAGCTGCAGGCCGAGGGCGTGGACACGTCAGACGACAACTTCCGCCGGTTGATGCTGGAGCGTTTCCTGACGCAGCGGCCGAATGCTCCGCGGGAGGATCTGGCCTATCTTATGGAGCGGCTCGACCATGATCCGCTGCCGGCAAAGGCGGGGATAAGCGTCGCCGCCTGACGACGCGACGCCGACCGAACGCCGGGCGCTGACGCAAGGCAGCGTTAGGATTCAGGCGAGGTGCTGCGCTACCTGGGCTTCCAGCGTCTCGGCCAGAGCCTTGCCGACCGGGTGATCGTCGGTCTGGATCTGATCGCGCACCACCGCCTTGATGGCGTCGATGTGGGCGTCGAGCAAGATCAGTGGCGCCCCCAGCCGCCTGGCCGGGTCGTCCATCATCTTGCACAGCGAGGCGGCCAGCCGCGTCACCAGCGGATACTGATAGGTGGATCCCAACCCTTTCAGATCGTGCGCCCGGAAGTACAGGGCCTCCGCCGTGTGTGCGTTATAGCCGTGCTCGCGGATGTCGGTCTGGGCCTTGTCCAGCTTGACGATCTCGTCCTGCAGCCATTGGCCGAACTGGGCGGACATCGCTTTCAGGGCGGCTTCCGCCTTGGCGATGGCGCCGGCGTCGATGCCGCCAAAGCCGCCGCCGACCTTCATGCGAAGGGTGTTGGGCGGGCGGATGACCTCTGCCGGGTTGCTCACAGCTGACTCCTGAGAATGGAGATGGAAGTGTGCCGCCACCTTCCTAAAAAACGGTGCATGCCCTCAGGAGGTGAACTGCTCGGCCAGAACCCGCTCTTCGAACGAACGGCCAGCGTCGAACAGCATGGTCAGGGCGATGTCCCGCCGCTCCCGTACGTCGACCCGAGTGACGCGGCGAACCTCGAAGCTGTCGGCGGTGGCGCTGACGGGCCGCTTGTCCGCCTCGAGAACCTCGAAACAGACCCTGGCCTCGTGCGGTAGCAGCGCCCCGCGCCAGCGCCGCGGACGGAAGGCGCTGATGGGAGTGAGGGCGAGGACGCGGGACTCAAGCGGGATGATCGGGCCGTGGGCCGACAGGTTATAGGCGGTGGAGCCCGCCGCCGTTGCCAACAAGCAGCCGTCGCATGACAACTCCTCGAGCCGGACGCGGCCATCGACGCTGATCCTCAGCTTGGCGCTCTGCCTTGTTTGCCGCAGCAGCGACACTTCGTTGATCGCCAGACCGCTGTGCGTCGCCCCGCTCTCGGTCCAGGCGTCCATCTGCAGCGGATGGATCACCGCCCGGCCTGCGCCTCCCAGCCGCTCGAGCAGGCCGTCCTCGGCATAGTCATTCATGAGGAAACCCACCGAGCCTCGATTCATGCCGAAGACCGGGATGCGGCGCTCCATCACCGTATGCAGCGTCTCGAGCATGAAACCGTCGCCGCCCAGGGCCACGATCACCTGCGCCTCCTCGGGGGCGACCGAGCCATAGAGGGATGTCAGGCGCGTACGGGCAGTCAGCGCCTCAGGGCGATCCGAGGCCACGAAGGCGATGCGCAGGTCGGTAGCGGCGGGTTCGGTCACCCACGCACGCAAGCCGAGCGGGACGGGGAAGTCAAACGGCGGATTACGCGGCTGAACAGGGGCCTGTCCGGAGGGCGCGGAATGCGCGCGCCGCCGCCGCTTCTGAAAGAGCACCGCGCAGCCACACCGAGTCGCCCCTGTCGCCCGGGAGGTCGTGGTTCAGAGCGCGCACCTCGAGCAGGAGCGTGGGGAAGACAGCGCGATCGATGCCCACGGCGGCGCATGCGTAGTAGAGCGCCTCCGGCGCCGCAGCGGTGAGCGCCTCGCGCACGTCCGCAGCCGCGAAGCCGCCCAGGGTCGCGAGGCCGTGCACAAACAGGCTCAGCCGTTTTTCGCGGATGGCTCGGACCAGAAAACCGGCGCGGAGCTGGCCCGCGGCCTGAAGCTTGTCGATAAGGCGGCGCTCCATTTCGTCCCGCTCGGGATCGTCGTGCGACGCTTCGTCGGTCTCGACGGGCCTCATGACTCCGGCCACCGCATCGTAAACCGCGACGCCGAGCGCCTTCTCATCGACGTTGAAGCGGGCCGTCAGGGTCTGGCGCAGGGCCGCGCCAACCCATTGGTAAAGCTGCTCCGCCAGCGCTTCCGTCAGGCGGGGGTGCCGTGTCAGCGGGGCGCGAAGTGCGGCGATGCGCCGCGAATGTTCGACCAGTCTGCGAACGCCGTCGATGCTGAGGTCGGCCGTCAGGTTGGTCGCCAGCGCCGTCAGCACGGCAGGCTCGCCGCGATCGATCACCGCGTCCGCCACCCGGCCGCTGAGGTGGGGTCGGCGGGCGATCGCGATCTGATGCTCCAGTGAGGCCTCGATCAGGATCCTCAACAGGTCGTCGTCCTTGAGGATGGGACTGGCGGCCAGGACCGGCCGGGCGATCTCGATCTCGTCGAGCGCGAGGACGTTGACCAAAGCGACCGGCGCCCAGTCGGCGTGCGCGAGCTTTTCGGCCAGCACTTTCCGAACCTCGCGCTCCGCTTGGCGGGCGAGGGTCAGAAATATTTCACCCAGCACCGGCGACAGCTCGCCGGCCGGGGGACTTGCATCGCACAGAGCCAACACCCCCAGCAGCAGTCGTTGGCGCGCCTCAGGGGTGTTGTTGCGAGCCAGCGCAATCAGGTCGGCCGAGCCCGGAGCGCCCGGCTGCTGTTGGACGGCGGGTACCAGCTGGACGAGGACCACGGACGTCTCCGGCAGGTCGACGGGGATTCGACGCGCAGATCGTAGAAAGCGCGAGCCTAAGACGCGGTTAACGGAAGCTGAATCTTGACGCCGCGCTCGTGCAGCGCGAGCGTGCGCCGCCCAGCAAGGACAAAGACCATGGCCGACGGCGCGACACCTTCCCTGAAGTCCCGGGTCTCGGAGGCCGAGTGGTCGGCGCGCGTCGAACTGGCTGCGCTATACCGGCTGGTCGCCCTGCACGGGTGGGACGATATGATTTTCACCCATATCTCGGCCCGGGTTCCCGGCCCGGAGCATCACTTCCTCATCAACCCATACGGGTGGTATTTCGAGGAGATGACGGCGTCGTCCCTCGTGAAGGTCGATCTGGAAGGGAACATCGTCCAGGACACGACGAGCTTCATCAACCCGGCGGGCTTCACGATCCACTCCGCAATCCATGCTGCGCGGGAGGACGCCCATTTCGTCATCCACCTGCATACGGTCGCCGGCGTTGGTGTGGCGGCGCAGCAGGAGGGGCTGCTTCCGATCGGCCAGAATGCCTGTCTGCTGCAGCATCAGGTCGCGTACCATGGCTATGAAGGTCTGGCGTTGAACCACGAAGAGCGCGCAAGGCTGGTTGCCGATCTGGGGGACAAGCCGCTGATGCTGCTGCGCAATCACGGCACCTTGGCCGTGGGGCAGACGGCGGCCCAAGCGTGGATCGGCATGTTCTTCCTCGAGCGCGCCTGCGCGCAACAGGTCGCGGCCCTGTCCGGTGGACGGGAACACGTGCTGTTCGCTCCGGACGCCGCACAGGCCGAGACGAAGGAACAGGGCAGGGGCATCGGTTTCATTTCGGCCCTCGCCTGGCCGGGCGCCCTGCGTATGCTCGATCGAAAGTCGCCGGGCTACGATCAGTGAAGGCGGTCGGGGGGCTGTTCATCGGATGGGCGGCCCTCGCGGGGAGCGCCGAGGCCGGACCGTGGGTTCAGCCGCCCGGAAGCGCTCAGGTCATTGTGAAGTTCGAGGACATCCACGCGCCGCAAGGCTTCGGGCCAGACGGGAGCCTCGCCGATCTCCCGGCGGAACGGCGCGACACGGCCGTCGGAATGTTCGCCGAGTACGGCCTCACCGCCAGCGTCACCCTGCAGTTCAAGGGCGACTGGCAGTCCGGCGAGGACGCCTTTGTCGAGTATGAAGGACGGGGCCCGATCGAAATCGGGGCCACATGGCAGGTCTGGCGTGACGATCGGATGGCCGTCAGCCTCTATGGCGCCTACGCGAATGGCGGTGAGGGTCGCAACGCGGGATATGCGGCTCCGGGCCAGGGCGAGCACGATTGGGAGGTCCGCGCATCCGTGGGCCGCTCGTTTGGCGGCTCCGGCGGCCGCCTCCGGCACAGCGGATCATTCGTGGAGCTTCAGGCGGCGCGGCGGATGCGTCAGGGGCTGACTGACGAAACACGCATCGACGCCACGGCGGGCGCGCGCTTCTCTGAGCACTGGATGCTTCTGGCCCAGACCTACGGCGGTCAGGTCGATGATGGCGGCCCCCGCTGGCTGTCGGTCGAGGCCTCGGTTGTTCGTGACTTGGGGAACTGGAGCGTTCAGGCCGGCTGGCGCCAAGCGGTGGCGGGGCGCAAAACACCCGCTGGCCACGGCCCGGTCATCGCGGTCTGGCGCAGGTTCT
>DASRWP010000031.1:0-10934 GCA_035654535.1 Brevundimonas sp. | reverse complement strand
GGCGGCCGTCCGATGTCGACCGAGCCGGCCAACGACACTCGCGAACTGTCGCTGATGGGCAAGATCGCCGCCGGCACGCCGATCGCGGCCATCGAGCACGAAACGGCGCGCTATCCGGTGCCGGAGAGCATGCTGGGCGCGGGCGAGCACTACATGCTCGAGATCGAGGGCGACTCGATGATCGAGGCCGGCATCCTCAACGGCGATCTGGTGGTCATCAAGTCGACCGACACCGCGACCTCCGGCGACATCGTCGTCGCGCTGGTCGAAGGTGAGGAAGCGACGCTCAAACGCCTGCGCAGAAAGGGGGCCTCGATCGCGCTGGAGCCCGCCAACCGCAACTACGAGACGCGCATCTTCGGACCGGATCAGGTCGAGGTGCAGGGCAAGCTCGTCGGCCTCATCCGCCGCTATCACTGAGGCCTTTGAAGTCGGCGGTGGCGGGCGCGCTCCACGGCCGGTCGCCCCGCACATCCGCCGACCAGACGGCCCGCCAGCGGCCGCTGGCTGACGGCGGCCCGGCCCGCCACAGCTCGACCGCCCCGCCGCGGCTATAGTCCAGACCATCCAGCACCAGGCGGCCCGCGCAAGACTCTGGCAGGGCGTGGACTGCGGGCCTGACGCTGATCACCGGAGCCGCGCTGCACAGGGCTCCCAGCTGCTCCGTGGATGGCGCGCGCGTTCCCCACCACATCGCCAGCGGAGCCGCTCCGGCGGTCTCTGGCGCACAGGACGAACGGCTGCAGATCCAGCCCTCAGCCGCTCTCGCATCTGCCGCCACGCCGCGCCGCCGCGACCAGACGTCGACGGCGAACTGCCGCACGCCGGCTCGCATCACCGTGGTTCGCCCCGCCTCGACCCAGGCGGCGTTTGTGCCGCCGTCGCCGATCCAGAGGTCAGGGACGGGATCGCGCGGCCACAGCATCACCGCCGCCGCCAGCGGCAGCCCCAGCCACCGTAGCGGCCCTCGCCAAAGACAGCAGAACAGGACGCCTAAAAACGAGATCGGGAGGATGAAGTCGGGCGCGCTGGCCACTGTCCGGACTGCGCCCGGCAGCGCCGCCGTCCACGCGCCGATCGCCAGCATCAGGGCGATGCCTTTGCCGGCCAGCCACAGGAAGGATCCGCCGAGGCCGAGCGGCTCGAGCAAGGCGCCGAGCGCCAGCATCGGCATGATCAGGAAATCCGAGACCGGCGCAGACGCCAGGTTGGCGGCGAGGCCGTACATCGCCATCCGGTTGAAATGCTGCATGGCGAACGGCGCGGTGGCCGCTCCGGCGACAAGGCTGGCCAGCACCGCCGCCCCAATCCAGGCGCCGGCGCGCTGGATGATCAGGATCGGCAGCGGAGCCGCGATTTCCTTGGGTCTGCGCGGCCACGCCTCGACCAGCGCCACCAGCGCAGCGGTCGCCGCGAACGACATCTGGAAGCCCGGCGTGACGATCGCTTCCGGTTGCAGCAACAGCACGATGAAGGCCGCGACCGCCAGCGCATGCATGGTGATCGCCTGCCGGTCGAGGAGGATGGCCAGAAAGGCGATCGATGCGGTGATGGCTGCGCGCTCGGCGGGAGGCGGGGCGCCCGACACCACCAGATAGGCGCCGACCGCGATCAACCCGACCGTCGCCGCCACCTTCTTGCCCGGCACGCGCAGCGCCAGCCACGGCCAGGCGGCCACCAGCAGGCGCGTCAGGAAGAAGGCGAAGCCTCCCACCACCGCCATGTGCAGACCCGATATCGACAGGATGTGCGCCAGACCGGAGTCACGCATGACATCGACGTCAGCGGGGTTCAGCCACGCCTCCTGTCCCGTCGTCATGGCGGCGGCGATGCCTCCTGTGCGCTCGCCCAGCCGCGCGACGATCCGGCTGGCCAGCTCGAAGCGCATGCCGTTCACCGCCATCGCCGCCCGCACCCGCCACGGCGGCGAGGCCAGATCTGCCGGCCGCGTCTCTCCGAGCGAAAAGGCCACCCCGCCCAGACTCTGGAAGTAGGCGTTGCGGCCGAAGTCATAAGCGCCGGGACTGGCCGGCGCCGGCGGCGGATTGAGGATGGCGAACAGTCTTATGGGCTCACCCGGCGCCGGCGTATCCCCGCGCACGGTGGCCCGCAGGCGGGTCGGCGTCTGTTCGGGCGTCAGCCCCCGCACCCTCACAGGAGCCAGCATGACGCGAGGTCCCGCCCCGCCCGGACTGTCCACATCGATGACCCAACCCTCGATGATCGTCGGCCGCTCCAACGCCGGCGCGATCGGCGCCGCCACCGCGTCGGTGCGCAGCTTCGCCACCGCCAGACCAAGCGCAAAACAGGCCAGCAGCATGAGGGGCAAGGTGACCACGCGGCTCCGCCCGCCTCGCCGCGCCGCCTGCCAGGCCGCGGTCGCCACAACCGCCGCAACCATCAGCGGCCACAGGGGCGGTTCGGTCTTCAGCGCGAAATACGAGGCGCATCCGCCGCCAAACGTCACCGGAGCCCACATCCGCCATCGCAACGTCTGGGCCGCGACCTGATCCAGCAGGAAAGTCCGGGCCCGGGCGGCAAGGCTGGGCTTTGCGGGCGTCGGCGCTATAACGCCCGCCATGACCCCCCCGTCCGATCCCGCACCCGCCGTCGTCACGCGCTTCGCCCCCTCACCCACCGGCTTCCTGCACATAGGAGGCGCGCGGACGGCGCTTTTCAACTATTTGTATGCACGCCGGCACAACGGAAAGTTTCTTGTGCGGGTCGAGGACACCGATCGGGAACGGTCGACGGAGGATGCGGTCAGGGCGATCTTCGACGGCCTCAGCTGGCTGGAGCTGTTCGCCGACGAGGAGCCGGTGTTCCAGTACAGCCGCGCTGACCGCCACCGCGAAGTTGTGGACGAGCTGCTGGAGCGCGGCGCCGCTTATCGCGACTTCACGACGGCCGAAGAGACCGGTCGCCTGAGGGACGAGGCCAAGGCCGAGCGCCGGACGTTCGAATCGCCGTGGCGCGACCGCGAGCCCGGCGTCGACGACCTGTCCCAGCCCCACGTCGTCCGCTTCCGACGTCCACTGCCCGGCCAGGTGACGGTGGATGACGAGGTTCAGGGGTCTGTGAACTGGTCCAACGACGACCTCGACGATCTGGTGCTGCTGCGGTCCGACGGCGCCCCGACCTACAATCTCGCCGTGGTGGTCGACGACCACGACATGGGGGTGACGCACGTCATCCGCGGCGACGACCATCTGAACAACGCCGCGCGGCAGAGCCTGATATATGACGCGCTCGGCTGGACCCGCCCGGCCTTCGCCCACATCCCGCTGATCCATGGACCGGACGGCGCCAAACTGTCGAAGCGGCATGGCGCGCAGGCGGTGCATGAGTACGCCGCCATGGGCTATCTGCCCGAGGCCATGCGCAACTATCTGGTTCGTCTCGGCTGGGCCCACGGCGACGACGAACTGTTCAGCGACCAGCAGGCGACAGACTGGTTCGACCTGCCCGGCATCGGCAAGGCTCCGGCCCGGCTGGACTTCGACAAGCTGGCGCATGTCAACGCCCACTGGATCCGGCTGGCCGACGACGACCGTCTGGCCAAGATGACCCTCGACGCCCACCTCGCCCGCGGCCACGCGCTGGGGGAGCAAGACGAGGCGCGCCTGCTGCGGGCCATGCCGTTCGTCAAGGACCGGGCGAAGACCGTGCTGGAACTCGCCGACCAGACCGCCTTCGCGCTCAAGGTCCGGCCGCTGGCGATCTACGACAAGGCCCGGCCCATGCTGACGGGCGACTCAGGCGAGCGCATCGGTCGGCTGCGCGCACGGCTGGCCCTGTTCGCCAGCTGGGACGTGTTCGCGCTCGAAGCAGAGCTGAAAGCGTTTGCCGAGGAAGAGGCCGTCGGCTTCGGCAAGATCGGCCCCGCCGTTCGCGCGGCCCTGACGGGCGACTCCGTGTCGCCCGACATCGCCAGAACCCTGGCCGCACTCGGACGAGAAGAAAGCCTCGGGCGCTTGGATGATGCGCTGCAACAGACTATCTGACACTACACACTGATCGTGCCCGACGTTTCGCCGCCGGGCCCCGCGCTTTTCAAGGGGCTGATATGACTGAACAAGCCAAGGCCGCCGGTTCGGCCACCCTCTCCTACGGCGGCAAGAGCGTCGAACTTCCGGTCCTGGCGGGCTCCACGGGCCCCAACGTCATCGACATCCGCAAGCTTTACGGCGCCACCGACGCCTTCACCTACGACCCCGGCTTCACCTCGACTGCGGCCTGCGAGAGCGCCCTGACCTTCATCGACGGCGACGTCGGCACCCTGCTGCACCGTGGTTATCCGATCGACCAGCTGGCCTCGCAATCGAACTTCGTCGAGGTCTGCCACCTGCTGCTCCACGGCGAACTGCCGACCGCCTCGGAATACGAGGCGTTCGAACGCAACATCACCATGCACACCATGCTGCACCAGCAGTTCGACCGCTTCTTCGAGGGCTTCCGGCGCGACGCCCACCCGATGGCGATCATGGTCGGCACCGTCGGCGCCCTGTCCGCCTTCTATCACGACAGCCTCGACATCCATGACCCGGTCCAGCGCAACATCTCGGCCATCCGCCTGGTCGCCAAGATGCCGACGATCGCGGCGCGGGCTTATAAATATCACGTCGGCCAACCGTTCGTGTCGCCGCGCAACGACCTGACCTACGCCGAGAACTTCCTGCGCATGTGCTTCGCCGTTCCGGCCGAGGACTATGAGGTCAATCCGGTTCTGGCCCGCGCCATGGACCGAATCTTCATCCTGCACGCCGACCACGAGCAGAACGCCTCGACCTCGACCGTCCGCCTGGCGGGCTCGTCCGGCGCCAACCCGTTCGCCCGTATCGCAGCCGGCATTGCTTGCCTGTGGGGCCCGTCGCACGGAGGCGCCAACGAAGAAGCGCTGAACATGCTCAAGGAAATCGGCACGCCCGAGAAGATTCCGGAGTTCATCGAGGGCGTGAAGGCCAAGAAATACAAGCTGATGGGCTTCGGCCACCGGGTCTACAAGAACTATGACCCGCGCGCGAAGGTGATGCAGGAAAGCGCCTACGAGGTGCTGGAGGCCGTCGGCGACCCCAACGATCCTTTGCTGCAGGTCGCCCGCGAGCTGGAGCGCGTCGCCCTCAACGACGAGTATTTCATCGAGCGCAAGCTGTTCCCGAACGTCGACTTCTATTCGGGCATCACCCTGTCGGCGATGGGCTTCCCGACCTCGATGTTCACCGTCCTGTTCGCCTTGGCGCGCACCGTCGGCTGGATCGCCCAGTGGCAGGAAATGATGGCCGACCCCGGCCAGAAGATCGGTCGCCCCCGCCAGCTCTACACCGGCCCGACCGAGCGCGCCTTCGTGCCGATCCAGAACCGGGGCTGAGGCGCGACAGCCTTAACGCTCGCGTCCGGTAGGTCATGGGCTGCAAGTGATCCATGACGCCGTCAGGCCGGGCTGGCCTGCCGCAGCGGGCGCACCGGCGGGCGGCCTCCTGTCCAGCCGGCGTAGGTGACGACCAGTCCGGCCAGGGCCCCGAGGGCAACGGTCAGGGCCGGAGGCAGCTCAGCATAGGCCGCAAACCACCGGTCCAGCCCCGCCATGTCGGGTGCGAACCACATCACGATTGACTGGAGCAGCACGAAGAAGGTCGCGATCAGCCACGGCGCGCCATTTCTCCGATCCATGAAATACAGGGTCATCGCGAACACAGCGACGAGGCTGTTGCTGACGGCGATCATGTCGAGCAGCTGCCGCGGCCCCTCGCTGCCGATGATGTTCATCCACGGGAACAGTTCGGCCATCAGGCGGCTGAACGGCGACTCGAACAGGATCAGCGGTGTGGCCAGCATGTAGCCGGCGTGCAGCTTGACGCTCCGGCGGTTGCGCAGGGCAAGGTAGAACAGGGTCAGATACGCCGTGATCGCGATGATCATCCCGATGCCGAAGGACGGACCCAGGGCCGCGATGAAGGGACTCTCCTGCGCCGCGAATCGCGCAGCGGACACGTTGATGATCATGACGAAGCCGGTGATCAGCAGGGGGAACATGAGGAAGCTCGCCTTGCCGACGAGCTTGTGCAGCCCGTTCCTGCGGTGATGGATGGCGACGCTTTGAGCGATCAGCAGCAGCAGCCAGGTGGTCGCCGTCAGGGCGTGGACGTGGAAGGCCAGCGGAACCTTGCCCACGAGGGTGAAGTAGCTGGCCCAGAAGCCGGTCACGGTGACCAGCAGCACGAAGCCTACGAAAAAGTGCCCGTATCTGTACGGCATGACCCCGGCCCCCACCGAAAACGCATATCGACGATATGCGAGTGCGCCGGTCTGGTAAAGCGGCAGGCCAGATGGCGTAGTCCGGGATGCTGCACGCAATCGCCCGTAATCACTCCCGGCGGGTCGCCTTGGCCGCGATCACTCTCAGCACGGCGTCCGCGGCGATCTCGGACGGATGGCGGCCCTCCCGACCCATCCGGTCCAGCGCCGCCGTCTGACGCGCCGACTGGTCCCGTCGGGCATCGGCGTCGGTGATCAGCCGCGCGACCTCCGCTGCGATTTTATCGGGCGTGGCGTCGGACTGGATCAGCTCCCTCGCGATCTCCTCGTCGGCCGCATGGTTGAACAGGGTCGCGTATTTGCCGGTGAAGAACGGCTTCATGAGCGCATAGCTGAGCGGCTGGAAGCGGTAGGCGATGACCATCGGGGCGCCCGCCAGAGCCAGCTCGGTGGACACCGTACCGCTGGTCGCCAGCGCCACCGTCGCGGCTCTCATGGCGGCGTATTTCTCGGACTCCGCCACCAGATGGGCGCGGAACGGCCAGGCGGCGACGCGGGCGGTGACGTCGTCCGCGACCGTGCCGGCGGCGGCGACCGCGATCTCGAGCGACGGGTGATTCCGCTTCAGCGACGCGATCGCCGCTTCATAGACGGGCGTCATCAGGCGGATTTCACTCGGCCGGCTGCCGGGCAGCACCAGCAGGAGGGGCGCATCGGGCGCAATGCCCCGGGCCGCCCGGAACGCCACCGGATCGGCCTCGCTCATATCGACGTGCAGCGCCTGTGACCCGACCACAGTCGTCGGCAGGCCTTGCTTCTCGAACCACGGCGCGTCGAAAGCATAGAGAGCCAGCAGATGATCTACCGAGGCGGCGAGCGTCTTCGCCCGCCCGGGGCGCGAGGCCCACACCTGCGGCCCTACATATTTGATCAGCGGAACGCCGGGCAGCGCCGTTTTCAGCGCCTGGGCCACGCGAACGGTGAAGCCCCAACTATCGATGAGCACTACGGCGTCGGGCCTTTCGGCGACCGCGAGCGCCACGGTGTCCGCGACCCTCCGCTTGACCAGACCGTAGGCCTTCAGCCCCTCCAGCCAGCCGAGAATCGACAGGTCGGCGATATCGAAGGGGCTCTGAACGCCCTGCTCCGCCATCCGGGGCCCGCCGACGCCGACGAAGACGACATCCTGGCCCATGTGCGACTTGAGTCCGGCCGCGAGGCCCGCTCCCAGCGCGTCGCCCGAGGCCTCCGCTGCGACAAGCATGACCTTCAGCGCGCGACTCACCGCGTTTCGCCCCAGACGAAGAGACCCAGCCGGTCCGCCGCGGCGGCGACCTCTTCCCGGTCGATCAGGATCAGCTTGCCTGTAATGCCGCCGACGCCCGCCAGCCCGGCGGCGGCGGCCAGCTCGATGGTCCGCCCGCCCATAACCGGCATGTCGACGCGCAGGTCCTGAATGGGCTTCGGCGCCTTGGCGAGCACCCCGTTTCGAGCCGTCGGGGAGCCACGCAGGTCGGCAGGCAGGCCCGCGACCCGGGCCAGCATGGCGTCGGTGCCCTCCTGCGCCTCCACAGCCAACACCAACCCGTCGCAGACGACCGAGCCTTGGCCGATGTCGAGTTCCCCTGCTTTTTCAGCGACGTGCAGCGCTTTCCTGAGATCGGCTAGCTGCGCCTCCGTCGGCGTGATCCGGCCAAGCGCGCCCGCGGGCATCGTCTCCCCACCGAGAATGTCGTCCGCCCCCTCGATGGCGTAACCCTCGCCTTCGAAGACAGAGAGGATTTTCCTCAGCAGCGCGTCGTCGCCTTTGCTGGCGGCGGCGATGATGCCCGGCAGCAAGGTCGCGCCCTTGAAATCAGGCTTTAGGCTTTTGAAGTCAGGGCGATTGACCGTCCCTGCGAAGGTGACAGCCTCGCACCCCGCCTTTTTGAGCGCCGACAGAATGCGCCCGATCTCGGCCATTCCCGCCTCGACGCCGGGATAGCGGGCGAGATGGGGGTCCGCAAACCCGATCAGCCGGACGACGAACACGGGCCGCCCCTCGGCGTCGCAGCGCGCGGCGACGGATACCGGCAGGGCCCCGCCGCCGGCGATCAGGCCCAGCTTTCCGGCGTGCGGGCGGCTCATTCGCCCGGCAGGCACAGCGGCCGCTTGCCGCTGGCGCGGATGAAGGCGGTAATCTCCATAATCTCGCTCAAATCCGCATAGTCGCTCTCGACCTGATCCAACCGCTCGGCGAACGTCCCGCCACGCTCGAACAGGTCCCGATAGGCGGCCAGCAGCCGGCGAACCGCCGACTTGTCATAGCCCTTGCGCTTCAGCCCGATCAGATTGAGCCCGCGCAGCCGTGCGTGATTGCCCCACGCCGAGCCGTAGGGAATGACGTCGCGCGTCACGGCCGCGAGCCCGCCGATGATCGCCCCCTGCCCGACGCGCCCGAACTGATGCACCGCCGCAAGGCCGCCGAGGAACACCCGGTCGCCGATCTCGGTGTGGCCGCCCAGCGTCGCGTGGTTGGCGAAGGTGACGTTGTCCCCGACCATCGCGTCGTGGCCGACGTGAGCGCCCGTCATGAACAGACAGCCCTTGCCTACGCGGGTCAGCCCCCCGCCGCCCGGAGTGCCCCGGTTCAGGGTGCTGTGCTCGCGTATCAAACAGTCCTCGCCGACTTCCAGTCGCACGGGCTCACCCTTGTAGCCGCCATGCTGCGGGTCGCCGCCAATGACGCAGAAGGGGTGGATGACGGTGCGGGCCCCGACGGCCGTGTCCTGCTGGACCACGGCATGGCTGACGAGCCGCACGCCGTCTTCGAGCACCACGCCCGGGCCCACGACGCACCACGGACCGATCTCGGCCGTGTCCGCGACCTGCGCGTCGGCGTGGACCACGGCAGTGGCGTGGATTCGGCTCACGCGTTCACCGGCTTGTCGATCGTCACCATCATGGCGGCGAAGTCCGCCTCTGACGCCAGCTTTCCGTCGATGAAGGTCTCGCCCCGGAACTTGAAGATGTCGCCGCGAACCTTCGTCACAACCACCTTCATGCGCAGCTGGTCGCCAGGCCGGGCCGGCTTGCGGAAGCGGACGCCGTCGATGGACATGAACATGATCACCTTGCCCTCGACCGAGACATCCATCGATTTGGACATCAGCAGCGCGCCGGTCTGGGCCATGGCTTCGATGATCATCACGCCGGGCATCACCGGATCGATCGGGAAGTGGCCCGGGAAATAGGGCTCGTTATGGCTGACGTTCTTGATGCCGGTGATCGAGGTGTAGGCGACGAAATCCTCGGCCTTGTCGAGCAGCAGGAAGGGATAGCGGTGGGGCAGGCGCCGCATCACCTCTGCGTAATCGATCTTTTTGTCGTCACTCATCCTGCGGCCTTCCTCGCCGTCGCGTCTAAGAACGCGCCTTTCCAGAGGCCTGTTTGGAGAGCCAGACGGTTTCACGCAAGAACTGGCGGATGGGTTTCGCCGGATAACCCGACCATGTCTCGCCAGCAGGTATGTCCGCTAGCACGCCCGCGCCTGCGGCGACCCGCGCGCCTTCGCCGATCCGGATGTGATCCCCGATGCCGGCCTTGCCCCCGAAGATCACGCCGTCGCCGACAATGACGGACCCGGAAATACCCGTATTGGCGGCCAGCAGGCAGTTGCGGCCAATGACGCAGTTGTGGCCGATCATGACGAGGTTATCGATCTTGGTGTTCTCGCCGACGACCGTGTCGTCATAAGCGCCCCGGTCGATGCAGGTATTGGCTCCGACCGAGACGCCGTCCTGCAGGATGACGCGGCCGAGCTGCGGGATGTCAACGGGACCGGTGCTCGAGCGGGCCGCGCCGAAGCCGGGCTCGCCGATGCGCGCGCCGGCCAGCAACCGCACCCGGTCACCGATCAGGGCGAAGCTCATGCTGACGTTGGCGCCGATCTGGCAGTCCCGGCCGATCTGTACGCCGGGCCCGATCACGGTGTTGGCGCCGATACGGCTGCCGCGCCCGATGCGCACGCCCTGCCCCACGACCACCCCGGGCTCAAGCACGACGCTTGCGTCCTCAGCCGCCTGACCCGCGTCACCGCCGGACAGGACAATCGGGCGGTGCAGCGACGCGGACGCCCTCGCCCATGCGGCTTGCGGCTCGGCCGAGAGGATCACGGCCGCCGTCGCCGGCGCGGCTTCGATCGCCGCCAGGGGCACGATTACGCAGCCCGCCGATGTGGCGGCGAGGGCCGGGACGAATTTGCGATCGCCTAGGAACGCGACCTGATCCCCTTGGGCGGACCCCAGAGGCGAAACGGCGGAGATCATTCGATCCCCGCCGCGATGCACCTGGCCCCCGATCCGCTCCGCCAGCTCGGCGACGCTGAGCGCCGGCAGACTGTCGAAAAAGCGCGGATCGGGCATGTCGGTTGAGACTACTGGGCGGCCTGGGCCGGCACCTGCATCCGGTTGAAGCTCAGCGTCGGCAGCTGGGCGTTCAGGCGCTGGATCACCACGTCCGTCACGTCCATGGCCGGGTTGGAGATGTAGACGGCCGAACGGTCCAGCAGCAGGCCGCAGCCGCGCTCCTGATAGACGGCGACCAGGATGGGATCGGCCGCCTGGGCGATGGCCCGGATCTGCATCTGCTGGGTGTACTGCAGCTCCTGCTGGCGCGTCTGCTCCAGCTGCTGGGCTTCC
>DASRWP010000030.1:0-6058 GCA_035654535.1 Brevundimonas sp. | reverse complement strand
ACAACCGACCTTCGCAGGAGGGGTTGGCGCGGCACTTCGAGGCCATCGCCGAGGCCGTCCAGCTGCCCGTGCTGCTGTACAATGTCCCGGGGCGGACGGGCGTTGATCTCGCCAACGAGACGGCGGCGCGGCTGGCGGCGCACCCCAACATCGTCGGCATCAAGGACGCCACCGGCGACCTGTCGCGGGTTAGCTGGATGCGGGCGAACATCGGCGGCCAGTTCGACCTGATCTCGGGGGACGACCCCAGCTACCTCGGCTATCACGCCCAGGGCGGGGTTGGCGTCATCTCGGTCACGTCCAATGTCGCGCCCGAGGGCATGGTCGCGCTGCATGAGGCGGCGGCCTCCGGCGACTACGCCGCCGCCCGTCAGTGGCAGGACCGGCTGATCGGGCTGCACAAGGGTCTGTTTCTCGACAATTCGCCGTCGCCGACAAAGTACGCCCTGTCGCGGCTGGGTCTGTGAAGCGAGGAAGTCCGCCTGCCGCTGGCCCCCACAGCCGACTCCGTCAGGCCCGCCATCGACCGCGCCATGGCGGACGCCGGGTTGGGCTGATGGCATCGACCGCACCGAAGATGAAGGTGATCGCCGAGAACCGGCGGGCGCGCTTCGACTATTTCCTTGAGGACTTTATCGAGGCCGGGATCCAGCTGCTGGGCACGGAGATCAAGGCCCTGCGTGACGGCCGGGCCAACATCGCCGAGAGTTATGCGGCGGTCGAGGGGCGCGAGATCGTGCTCGTGAACGCCGACATCCCGCCCTACAAACAGGCCAACCGCTTCAACCACGAGCCGCGGCGGCACCGGAAGCTGCTGCTGCACCGCAAGCAGATCGACAAGCTGATCGGGGCCGTCCAGCGCGACGGCCAGACGATCATTCCGGTCAAGCTCTACCTGAACGAGGCGGGCAAGGCGAAGATCGAGATCGCCCTGGCGAAGGGCAAGAAGCTGCACGACAAGCGCGAGGCTACGGCCCAGCGCGACTGGCAGCGGGACAAGGCGCGCCTGATGAAGGAGCGGGGCTAGACCGGCTCGGCTATTCCTCGGCGGGCCGGCGCGTCGTCCTGAGAATGTCGCGAAGCATCAGGCCCGCGACCTCGCCGCCTTGGTGGCTCGGCATTCTCCGTCGAAGCTCCGCGCGGTAGAGCGCCCCCAGATACGCCCGGTCCCAGTCGGTAACCCCGGTCACGCTCCGAGGATCGGAGAACAGGTTCAACACAGTATCATAGGCTTCGGTGTCCGCTTCCGGATCGATCTGGGCCATGGCGACCATGCCCACATAGTCGCCGAGCTGCTGGAAGGTGACGCCCTCCATTTTCTCAAGATCGACGATGACGAAGGCGCGCCGGAGGTCATTGCGGACGCGGGTCGTCAAGCGGCTGCCATCCTGTTTGAACCGCGGGGCCTCATAACCCGGGAGGCGGACGACGATCTCGCCGGTCTCGTTGCTGACGGGCACGCCGACATGCCACCAACGCACGGGCGTATTCGCTGCCTGAAAACGCTCGAGGGCCCGGGCGCTTCGTGAGCCGCCGGCGTAGAACGGCAGAAAGACCCGGCGCTTGACCTCGACCAGACCGCGCGCCATCGCCTGCCCGTCGCTGGTCGCGATGACGAGTATGTTGGGGCTGCAACCGGGGTCGCCCGGCTCAAGCCCGGCGTCGAGCGCGATCCTTGAGACCTGATCGATAATGATCTGGGCTGCGTCCGGCCTGAGGTTGGCGACGCCGACGCACACCTTCTCGTCCCAGCGTGACGGGCCTCGCCCGACCGGCGGCGCGATGATGTCGTCGACGAATCGCTCGATCGTGTCGCTTAACCGTCGGCCATCGACGACGACGGTTTCAAGCTCGGCGGTGGTGGGCGCCTGGGCAGGTGCCTGCGCGACCGCCGGCGATGCAAGAGCGAGAACAGTCATGAACGCTGTGATGCGAAACACTGGCGCCTCCAGGCGGCTGCGGGCCGGTCCAATACCCGTCAGCGAATGCCGATATCCGGGGTGAGTCAAGCATGCGTCGGATGTGCGACGAAGCTGGCACCTATTGGTCGGGCTCTTCGGTCTCGGCACGGAGGCGGTCCCGAAGCATAAGTCCTGCGACCTCGCCGCCTTGCTGGCTGGGGGCGCGGCGATTGAGCTCGGCGTCGTACAGCGCTGAGAGATAGGACCGATCCCAGTCGGTCAGGCCGTCCACGGCGCCGGGAGACTGGAACAGGTTGAGGACCGTATCATACGTCGCCGTCTCGGCCTCCGGGTCGATCTGAGCCATGGCGATCATGCCGATGTAGTCGCCCAGTTGCTGGAAGTTGACGCCGTCCATCTTCTCCAGATCAAGGATGACGAGGGCGCCCAGCAGGTTATTCCGGATCCGGGTGGTGAGGCGGCTTCCGTCTTCACGGATCATGGGGGGTCCATACCCCGGCAGCCTGACAGCGGGCTCGCCCGTTTCCGTCACCGGCATGCTGATATGCCACCATCGCACCGGCTCGGCCCCCGACTGAAAACGCTCGAGGGCTGTGCGGCTCCGCGCCGCTCCTGAGTAGTTGGGCCGGAACGTCCGCGGCTTTCGCTCCACCAGAGCCTTGGCGAGGCCCTCGCCATCGTTCGTGGCGATGATGAAGATATTCGGCTTGCAGCCGGGGTCGCCGGGTTCCAACCCGAGCTCCAGCGCAATCCGGGAGACCTGATCAAGCACGACCTGGGCCGCCTCCCGTCGCAGGTTCAGCGCCCCCACGCAGACCTTCCGGTTCCAGCGCGCGGGGCCTCGCCCGACGGGCGGAGCCACGACGTCGTCGACGAAGCGCTCAATCGTCTCACTGAGCCGGCGGCCCTCGACGACCACGTTCTCGAGTTCGGCGGGGGCGGGGTCCCGGGCGGGAACCTGCGCGGCGGCGGGAGCAGCCAGGATCAGGAGGGCGGCGACTGTGGCGGCGATGCGTGGCATGTAGGAGGCCTGCCTGAAACGGACGAGCCAGTTCTTCGTCAGGCGCAACTACGCCGGAGGATCGCCCGCAATGTCAACGCGGGCTGTCGAGCGTGCCGGCGCCGGTCTCCAGAGCCGCCCGCGCGCGTTCGAAGATCGCCTCGAACATCGCCGCCGTCAGCCGGCCCGTGTTCGTGTTCAGGCGCGAGCAATGGTAGCTGTTGATCAGTCGATAGCCGGCGATATCGGCCTCGGCCCCGTGTCCCGCGGGCATGGCGGTCGCGGGCCTACCGAGGGTCTTCAGAACGTTGCGCCGCGATACGTCGCCCAGCGTGACGATCACCTTGAGCCGGGGGAGGGCGGCCAGCCGCGATTGCAGGTAAGGGCGGCAGGTGGCCTCCTCAACTGGCAGGGGCTTGTTTCCGGGCGGCGCGCATCGGACCGCATTGGTGATCATGCAATCGACCAGTTCGAGGTCGTCGTTCCCATCAGGGTCATACCGGCCGCGGGCGAAGCCGGTGTTCTGCAGAGTCTCGTACAATAGCAGCCCGGCATGGTCGCCGGTGAAGGGACGACCCGTGCGATTGGCGCCCGTACGGCCGGGAGCGAGTCCCGCCACCAGCAGGCGCGCCTTGACGTCGCCGAAGCTGGGAGCCGCGCCGTTCCACCAGCCCGGATTTAGGCGGCGATTCTCCTCGCGATAGGCGACGAGGCGCGGGCATAGTGGGCAATCGCGCGGGGCTTCGGGCGGGAAGGGGAGGCTCATCAGGCGGAACCCGCCCGTGGCCGCCCGATCTCTGGAAGCAGGTCCGCCAGCTCGATGAAGGCGTCCGCCTGCCGTCTCAGTTCGTCGGCGATCTGGGGCGGCTGGGTGCGTGTGGTCGAGACGACCGTGACGCGGACCCCCTTGGCTTGGACCGCCTGCACCAGCCGGCGGAAGTCGCCGTCGCCCGAGAATAGAACCGCATGGTCGAGGTGCGGGACCATCTCCAGCATGTCGACGGCGATCTCGATGTCCATATTGCCCTTCAACCGACCATGGCCCTGAGCGTCGGTGAACCGCTTGACCGGCTTCGTCACCACAGTGAAGCCGTTGTAGTCGAGCCAATCGACCAGCGGCTTGATCGGCGAGAACTCTTCGCCCTCGATCACCGCCGTGTAATAATAGGCGCGAACCAGAACGCCGGCTGCGCGGTATTTCGCCAGCAGCCGGCCGAAGTCGAGGTCGGCGTTCAGCCCCTTGGCGGCGGAATAGAGATTGGCCCCGTCGATGAACAGGGCGATGCGCTCGGTCGGATAAGGCGTCATGGACATGACCCGTAAAGACGATGACAGCCGCCCCTCCGTCGTCATCGAGGAGGCGCCGGATCTGGACTCCGCCGTCATCGTCGCGCTCGGCTGCAATGACAAGGGGGCGTGGGCTGATTGCCGCGAGGCGCTGGAGGCGGCGCTGGCGCGGTTCCGGTCCGAGGGAATCGACGTGATCGCGCGGTCTTCATGGTGGCGGTCGGCGGCGTGGCCGGACCCTGAAGACCCACCGTTCCTGAACGGCGTGGTGATCGTCCGGACCGACCACGATCCGCACGCCCTGATGGCGACGCTGGGACGGATCGAGGAGGCGTTCGGGCGCCACCGGGGGCCCCGCAACTGCCCGCGGACGCTGGACCTCGACCTGATCGCCTATGGTCGGCTGGCCGGGGATCTGGATGGACTGATCCTGCCGCACCCGCGTGCGGCTGAGCGTCGGTTCGTGATGGGGCCTCTGGCCGAGATAGCACCGGAGTGGCGGCATCCGGATGGCGGCACGGCGCAGGCCTTGTCGGACGCCACATCGGTGGGCCGGGATGCAACGCGGACGACCTGACGCCCCAATCCCGCCGCTCCCGCATTGCACAATAGCGTCTAACCCTATATTTTGTGCGGTTCTCCCCCCGCGTCCGAGGATTTTCATGGCCCGCGTCACTGTCGAAGATTGCATCGAGAAGGTGCCGAACCGCTTCGGTCTGGTTCTGCTGGCGGGCAACCGCGCCCGTGCCATCGCCAACGGCGCGCCGCTGACCCTCGATCGCGACAACGACAAGAACCCGGTCGTGGCGCTGCGTGAACTGGCCGAATCGACGGTGGTTCCGGACGAACTGCGCGAGACGGTCATCGTCGCCCTGCAGCGCGTCGACGAACGCACCGAAGCCGAGGACGAGGCCGAAATCGTCGGTCTGCTGGCCGAGCCCCAGCACATGAACATGGCCGAGGCCGAGCTGATCCGCGCGCTGCAGAGCGACCGCGACGGCGGGCAGGAGGAGCGGTACTGACGGCGGACCCCGCCACCGGTATCACCATCCTGCCGGCGCGGCAGCCCGCGCCGACCCCTGAAGCTGCCAATCTCAACGACCCGGATGGCCCGCGCTTTCCGGCCGAGCCGCCTGAGCATCCGCGCTCCCGCGTCCTGCGCCAGTTCGAGCTGGTAGAGGCGGTCCGCGCCTACGACCCGACCGCAGACGAGGCGCTGCTGAACCGCGCCTACGTCTATGCAATGAAGATGCACGGCTCGCAGCTGCGGGCGTCGGGCGATCCCTACTTCGCCCATCCAATCCAGGTCGCCGGCATCCTGACGGACTACCGGCTCGACACCGCCACGATCGTCACGGCCCTGCTGCACGACGTGGTGGAAGATACATCGGCCACGCGCGACGACATCGCCGAGCGGTTCGGCGAGGAGGTCGCCTCCCTGGTTGAGGGCGTGACCAAGCTGTCGCGGCTGGAGCTCCAGGCCGAGCACACCCGCCAGGCCGAGAACCTGCGCAAGTTCATCCTCGCCATCTCGAAAGACGTCCGCGTCCTTCTGGTGAAGCTGGCTGACCGGCTGCACAACATGCGGACCCTGCGGCATGTGAAGCCGGAAAAGCGGGAGCGGATCAGCCGCGAGACGCTGGAAGTCTACGCTCCGCTTGGCCGGTCCATCGGCATCAATTCCATCGCCTCCGAGCTGGAGGAGCTGGCGTTCGAGCACCTCAATCCAACGGCCCGGACAGCCATCGAGCGACGGCTGGAAGCGCTGAAGCTGGAGCATGGCCGGGCGATCGACGGCGTGTCGCGCGAGGTCGAGAAGGTCCTGGAGGAGGCCGGGGTCCACGCCCAG
>DASRWP010000029.1:0-1569 GCA_035654535.1 Brevundimonas sp. | reverse complement strand
CGCCGGCGTCCCATTCGATCTGGTTGAAGCTGGGCGGCGCCCCCCGCTCGCGGTGCGACAGGGTCCCGCAGCCAATAGCGTAGGAGCAGTGGTCGCCGAGGCTGATGGGCAGGGCGAAGGGCACATGGACGTGGCCGGTGGCGATGATGTCCACCCCTGCTTCGGCGAAGATCAGGGCGGCCGCGTCGCCGCGCTTCACGTCACCCGTCATGGGCGCGCCGATCATCTCGATCAGCGGATGGTGACAGGCCAGAATCCGCAGCGCTCCGACCGGCGCCTGCCGAAGCGCCTCGGCGGCCTTGCGGGTCTGCGCCAGGTCGATGACGCCCTTGGACCAGTTCGGCCGCGCCTGCCAGCCGCGGGCGGTGACCACGCCCCTCACCATCACAGTCGGACTGAGGAACTGGTGATCGTGCGCCGGATGGCCGGTCGCGGTCTCAAATGCCTTCCAGGGCGCGAACAGGCGGGCGAACAGGTCCCAGTAGGGCACGTCATGATTGCCGACGATGACGAAGCAAGGCTGCGGCATCTCCTTGATCCAGCGTCCGGCCGCTTCGAACTCGTCCGGATAGCCCTGCTGGGTGATGTCGCCGGTGATAAGCACCAGGTCGGGCGCCGCGGCATGGGCGAAGTCAAGGGCGGCGGCGCAAGCGCTCTTGTGCTCGCGACCGAAATGGACGTCTGAAAACTGGAGAATGCGGCCCACTAGACGCTGTCCCCGACGGCGGCGGGGTTGGGCGCGAGAGCCTGAAACGCCTTTCTGACGAACCTCACGCTCGCTTCATGGCCGAGCACCACCGGCTCCCCGTCGATGACGGCCGGGATACGGGATCGACCGCGAACATCGGCGCGTTTGATCGCGCGGGTGGTCACCGCCGGGTCCTGCCGCCAATCCTTGAAGACCGCGGTCGCGGCCATGCGGAAGGCCTCCGCAGCGTCCGCGGGGTTCATGGCCGCCGCCTCAAGGCCGGTGTTCTCCTCCATCGCTCGCGAGATCATCGGACTGATCAGGACCAGCGCCTCGGCGCGTCGGTCGGCCTTGCCGTCGAGCGAGAACCGGAGACGACCCGAAAAGGAGCGCCTCAGGGCGCGCCGGGCATAGAGCCACGCCAGCTGGAGCTTACCCTCGCGGATCGCTTCCCGCGCGGGAGCCCACAGCGCCGGCGAGCCGAGAATGGCGGCGCAGTAGAACGAATGGGTGGACTGGCCGTCGGAAATCTCGCCGCCCGCCACGGCCTGCGGCGCGCCTTCCTCCAGCGCGACCTTGAGCGCCGCCTTCCAGTCGGACGTGCCGTACAGCGCTCGGGGCAGCATGTTCATGGTGCCGCCCGGGAGGGGCGCGACGAGCGGACCGTCCGGACCGGCGCGCGACGCGATCGTGCCGGCGGT
Source organism: Brevundimonas sp. (assembly GCA_035654535.1). Taxonomy (GTDB): domain Bacteria; phylum Pseudomonadota; class Alphaproteobacteria; order Caulobacterales; family Caulobacteraceae; genus Brevundimonas. The sequence goes on along the minus strand of DASRWP010000029.1, from coordinate 180 downwards.
TCCGTCCCCGGCCAGGACAAACAGGACATCCGGATTGGCGTCGAGCGCCTCCTGGATCTGGGTGTCGAACCGGCCGCCCTCGAGTGCGATGACGGAGGCCTCGCAGGTGTACCCAGCCAGGATTGCCTCGGCTTCGGCCACTGCGTTCGAACCGACGCTTCCGGACAGCGGATTCACCAG
>DASRWP010000028.1:0-4652 GCA_035654535.1 Brevundimonas sp. | reverse complement strand
GAGCAGGCGGAGGCGCTGCCGGAGCGGGGGCGGTCTGGCTCCATGCCGGGGCGGCGGCGGCCAGAACGGCCAGAAGGACGAGGAGACGGTGCATATGGGCGCTTCCGATCGGGGTTTCAGCCAAGCTTCAGCCGATGCGGCCACATCGGCGCCGGCAGCGCAAGAGACGTCGCTCAGGCCCGCCGGAACAACAGCATGATGTTGTTCGCCGGCATCTCGACGCGGCGGGTCAGGTACAGCCCCCGAGCCCTGGCCGCGGCCAAGACCGCCTCACGGTCCCTGAGGCCCCAGTCGGAGTCACGACTCTTCAGGCTTTCGTCGAAGGCCGCGTTTGACGGCGCCAGCGGGACGTCGGCCTCGCGGAAGGGGCCGTACAGGGCCAGCAGACCCCCCGGCGCCAGCGTTTGACCCGCCAGCGCCATCAGGGCCTCGGTCGCCGCATGCGGGGCGATGTGGATCATGTTGATGCAGACGACCGCCTGAAAGGGGCCCGTCGGCCAGCTTATGGGATCCAGCACGTCAAGAGCGAGAACCGGGGCGAGGTTGTGGGGCTTCGTCCCGGCCGCCCATGCGGCGAGGCTGGAGCGAGCCTCCGCCGACGGATCGCTGGGCGTCCAGTCGAGGCGGGGCAGGGCGGCGGCGAAGGCCACGGCATGTTGGCCAGTTCCCGACGCCACCTCCAGCACGCGCCCCCGTCCGGGCAGGTGCGCCTTCAGCACGTCCAGAATCGGCTTGGTGTTGCGGTCTGCGGCGGGTGAACTGAGCGCAGCGGCAGGTGCTTCCGTCAGGCGGTCCATGGTTTGCATGTCCGATCCGATACCGCGCCATCGCGCTCGCCGCGAACGGAAATATGCAGCCGCACCCGGACGTTCTGCTTGCAAGAGGTTGAAACGTGCATCGGTTGACGCCGCGTCCGCTTCGGTGTCATTCCGTTTGAAACATTGCGTGATCAACGCAGCGGAGAAGCGCCACGGCGGCTCAAGATCGCCGGGCCTCGTTCAGGAGAGTGCGCGTGACCCATCCCGTCCCCGGCCTTCACCCGGCCCCGACCAGGCACGCCGGCCTCGTCGCCTGGGTCGAGCAGATCGCCGCCCTGACGAAGCCGGCGCGCGTGCACTGGTGCGACGGCTCGGAGGCCGAGAAAGCATCCATCGTCGCCGACCTGATCGGCAAGGGCACGCTGCGCGAACTGGATCAGACGAAGCGTCCCGGCTGCTACTACGCCGCCTCGGACCCGAAGGACGTGGCCCGGGTCGAGAGCCGCACCTTCATCTGCTCGGCCAACGAGGTCGATGCCGGCCCGACCAACAACTGGGCCAACCCGGTCGAGATGCGCGCCCGGCTGAACGGCCTGTTCGACGGCTGCATGGCCGGCCGCACCATGTACGTCGTCCCGTTCTCGATGGGGCCGCTGGGGTCGAAGATCAGCGCCCTCGGCGTTGAGATCACCGACAGCGGCTATGTCGCGGTGTCGATGGGAATCATGACCCGCATGGGCCAGGCGGCGCTGGACGTGCTGGGCGACGACGGCGACTACGTGCCGGCCGTGCACACCCTGGGCGCGCCTCTGGCGGACGGTCAGGCCGACGTCGCGTGGCCGTGCAACGAGGACAAGTGGATCGTCCACTACCCCGAGACGCGCGAGATCTGGTCCTATGGCTCGGGCTACGGCGGCAACGCCCCGCTCGGCAAGAAATGCTATGCCCTGCGCATCGCCTCGGTCATGGCCCGCGACGAGGGCTGGCTGGCCGAGCACATGCTGATCCTCAAGCTGACCGATCCCAAGGGCCGCGCCAAATATGTCGCCGCCGCCTTCCCGTCGGCCTGCGGCAAGACCAACCTGGCCATGCTCCAGCCCGCCATCCCTGGCTGGAAGGCCGAGACGGTTGGGGACGACATCGCCTGGATGCGTTTCGGCGACGACGGCCGCCTGTATGCCGTGAACCCGGAAGCGGGTTTCTTCGGCGTGGCCCCCGGCACCAGCCGCAACACCAACCAGAACGCGCTGGAGACCCTGGCCACCAACACTGTCTTCACCAACACCGCCCTGACGGCCGACGGCGACGTGTGGTGGGAAGGCCTGAGCAAGGAAGCCCCGGCGGGCCTGACCAACTGGAAGGGTCAGCCGCACGATCCGGCGTCTGGCGAACCCGCCGCCCACCCCAACGCCCGATTCGCCGCGCCGGCCAGCCAGTGCCCGACCATCGCGTCCGAGTGGGAAGACCCGAAGGGCGTGCCGATCGACGCCATCCTGTTCGGCGGCCGCCGCGCTTCGGCCGTGCCGCTGGTGACCGAGGCTTTCGACTGGGAGCACGGCGTGTTCATGGGCTCGTCTGTAGCGTCCGAGGGCACCGCTGCGGCCGAGAACGCCATCGGGACGCTGCGCCGCGACCCCTTCGCGATGCTGCCGTTCTGCGGCTACAACATGGGCGACTATTTCGCCCACTGGCTGTCGATGGGCGGCAAGACCGAGGCGGCGAAGCTGCCCCGGCTCTATTTCGTCAACTGGTTCCGCAAGAACGAGGACGGCAAGTTCGTCTGGCCCGGCTTCGGCGACAACGCCCGCGTGCTCAAATGGATTGCCGGGCGTCTGGACGGCGAAGCCGAGGCCGTCGACACGCCCGTGGGGCGCGTGCCGACCCGCGAAGCGCTGGACCTGTCGGGCCTGACCCTGTCGGACGACGATCTGGCGACCCTGCTGGACGTCGACGCCGATGTCTGGGCCGAAGAGGCCTCGCTGATCCCCGAGTTCTACAGCCAGTTCGGCGACCGTCTGCCGGCGGCCCTGTGGTCGCAGCATGAGGCGCTGACCGCCCGGATCGACGCCGAGCGCGCCGCCGCGATCGCCGCCGAGTAGCGCTTGCAATCCCGCTGCGGGCGGCCGATCAGGTCGCCCGTGGCTTCTTCCCCCGACGTAATTGTGATCGGCGCCGGCGTGCTCGGGCTCTGCACGGCGGCGGAGCTGGGCGCGCGCGGTCATACCGTGACGGTGATCGATCCGGGCGGGGCGAACGCTTCATCTGTTGCGGCGGGCATGATTGCGCCCGCGCTGGAATCGTTAATCGACGACCATGGCGCCGAGCGGGCTGACTTGCTGAAGCGTGCCCGCGACCTGTGGCCGGACTTTGCCGACACCCACGGCCTGCGTTTGCATCGCGAGGGCGCGGAATGGCGCGGCGAGGACGCCGAAGCGGCGATTCGCCGGCTGCGGACGCTGGGGTTCTCCGCCGAGGCCGCGCCGGGCGGCCTGATCACCTCGGACGATTGGAGAGTCGAGGTCGGGGCGGCGATGACCTCGCTTCGCCGCGCTCCGGACGTCTCGTTCATTCGGGGTCGTGCGAATCTCGTCTCCGGCGAGGGCCGCCGCTGGCGGGTTGCCGCCGAAGACGGACGGGTCTGGTTCGCGTCGGCGCTGGTTCTGGCGACGGGGGCGGAGCCGGCAGTCGGCGGATTGCCGGCATCCGTCACCGCGCTTGTCAATTCGATCACCCCGATCCGCGGCCAGGCGGCCAGAGTCGCGGGCGCGTCCCTTAAGCGCGTCCTGAGGGGCGACGGCCTTTACGCGGCGCCGGTCGAAGGCGGGGTCATCATCGGCGCCACCATGGAGCCCGATCGACGGGATTTGACGCCTGACCCCGCGGAGTCGGACCGGCAGGTCCGCGTGGGTCTGGCGCTCATGGGGGCGGAGGCGGCAGTGGGCGAGAGCCGGGTGGGCGTGCGGGGCGCGACTTCGGACCAGCTGCCGTTGGCAGGGCCTTCCGGCGAGGCTGGCCTGCATCTGGCACTGGCCCCGCGTCGCAACGGTTGGCTGCTCGGGCCGTTGGTCGCTCGCACCGTTGCAGACGGGATCGAGGGCCAGCCGCCCGTCCCGGACGCGGTGGCCCTCGATCCGCTCAGGTTCGCCTGATCAGTCTTCCGGCAGGGTGAAGCGGAGGGCGATCACGACCCGCGATCCCTCCGCCGCGCCGTCCACCGTCCGCGGATTGATACGGAAGTGGCGCGACAGTCCCTGCGCCGCCCGGCCGAAGCCATAGCCGCCCGGCGTCTCACGCGTGACGTTGCAGTCGGTCACCGCGCCGTTCGGGAGAACCAGACAGTTCAGCGACGCCGAACCGGCTACACCTGCCGACCCGGCGCGTGACGGATAGGCCCGCATCATCTGCTCGCCAGACGGTTGCCGGTCCCAGCTCGGGTTGGTGATGACCCTTGGGGCCGTCACCGCAGGCTCCCGAACAACGCTGTCCGGCTGGGTGACGACGACGGGCTTGTCGAACGTAAGTACCGTGGTGTCGCTCGGGGGATCGTCGGTCCGGACCACGGGCAGCGTATCGGTCGGGGTCGTTGGAAGCGGCGTCACGTTCACCGGGGGATTAGGCGCGGGCGGGGTCTCCGACGTCACCGGCTCAGGCGGCTTCGGCCTAAAAAACTCGACATCCACGACCGGGGGCTGAGGCTGTTCTGTCGCGGTCGGTAGTTCGAAACGCTGATAGTAAAGCGCCGCACCCAAGGCTGCGTGGAACGCCAGCGCCGCGCCCGTCGCGATCCAGGTCGCCCGCGAAAAGCGGGGCTGCCTTCGCTCGTGGAAGTCGATCGGGTGCACCAGTCCGGGTCCGCCCGCGGTATTCATCATCATGGCCGTCACTCCCTGTCTC